>JASJGU010000259.1:0-27628 GCA_033791385.1 Desulfuromusa sp. | reverse complement strand
GGCTCCAGCTTCCAGTGCTTCCATGGTGATCTGTTTGCCGCGTTGAGTCAGTGAACTGACCATGACAATCGGGATCGGGTATTGAGGCATCAGTTTGCGCAAAAATGCGACGCCATCCATCCGTGGCATTTCCACATCCAGGGTCAGGACATCGGGTTGCAGTTCAATAATTTTATCCCGGGCAATGTAGGGGTCGGCAGCCGTACCGACCACTTCAATGTCCGGATCCATCGATAGCCCCTGACTGAGAATATTTCTTACGAGGGCAGAATCATCAACCACAAGAACGCGGATAGCTCGTGCCATCAGTGTTCTCCTTTCTGGTAAAGCGCTGGTTTTAAATAGCGGTAGCGGGTTTGGCTCCGTCCCAGAGTTTCTGAGTGACCGATAAAAAGATATCCGTCTGGCTCAGTATGTTGATGATAGCGACTGACCAGTGCATCGCGAGTGGTCTGATCAAAATAGATCATGACGTTGCGGCAGAAAATCATCTGGAACGGTTTTTTAAACGGAAAAGTGGTATTCATCAGATTGAAACGTCTAAAAGTTGCTTCTTTTTTAATCTTATCGACAACAGCCATTTCACCCTGACCCGCTGCAGTGAAGTATTTCCTGCGCAAAGGTTCTGGTAGTTGCATGACGCGATCAGTTGCGTAGGTACCACGGCGGGCAATGGTCAGTGCCCGATCAGAAATATCGGTCGCCAGAATTCCGGCATCCCACGAGCTGTAGTCCGCGCCAAGATGCTCCATCATCAGCATCAGAAGTGTGTACGGTTCTTCACCGCTTGAACAGCCGGCGCACCAGATGCGCAGATCCTTGCGGTTTTGTTTTTTCAGCTGGTCAATGACTGCGGGCAGCGCCGTCTCGGAGAAATAATCAAAATGATCTTTTTCTCGATTGAAATAAGTGTGGTTGGTGGAAATCAGGTCAACCAGTTCACTTAACCCCGCTTCGGTTTTGTCGTTATCGAGATACTCGAAGTAAGCAGAAAATGTTGGCAGGTTAAGCTGCCGCATGAGCTTTTGTAGACGACCAACCAGGAGCGAGCGTTTCTGCTCGGTCAGGTTAATACCGAAGCGTTGATAGATCAGATCCCGCAACCGGGTGAATTCGGTATCGGAAATCGCCATCAAACTGTTGCTCTGGTGTTGCTGTGGGTTGGCGTTCAGGGTCATTGTTTATCGCGGCTTTCCGGTTATTCTTCCAAGCTTGCGGCTAGTTCCTGCATTTCACCACTGAAGAGTAGCTTGTGGACATCAAGAAGAATTTTAACATCCTTGTTAATTCGCCCCATTCCTTGAATATAGCTGTCCCCATGGTTTTTACTGGTTCTTGGTGCTGGTTCGACGTTGCTTTCTGGAATATCCGCGACTTCGCTGACTTCATCAACAACCAGACCAACTTCAGTGGTGTCAATATTGACAACGATGATGCAGGTGCGGTCATCGTAGGCACGATCGGGCATGTCGAAACGGGCACGTACATCCATGATTGGCACAACTTTACCCCGCAGATTGATCACGCCGCGGATAAATGCCGGCATGTCGGGAACGTCGGTAATATTCTGGATGCCAATAATTTCAATAACATACTGGATCTCAATCCCGTAATCCTCGCCGGCAAGATGGAAAGTCAGGTATTTGTCTTTCTGTGTGTCTTCGTCTTCAAAATTGCTCAAAGTTGTATTTTCAGCCACGCTATCCTCCTATAATTGTTTCTTTTGTTTCTTCAAATTTAAGGTTTTTACTCTCAGCTGAATCAACCAGAGTGCCAACATCCAGGATTAAGCAGACGCCGCCATCGCCGAGGATGGTGCAGCCAGAAACTCCAGGAACATTGCCGATAAAGTCTGATAGACCTTTAATAACCGTTTGTTGTTGGCCAAGAATTTCGTCAATGAACAGGCAGAACCGGTTTTCCTGAGATTCCAGAACAATCAGAATGCCATCGGCCAAGTCATGGGAATCGGGTTTCTTGCCCAGGATCTCATGCAGCCTGACAATGGGGAGAAAATTGTCTCGCACTTGTGCTAATTCGTCACCATCGGGGGTGATGGTGATCTGATCCATTACGGGACGGAAGGCTTCCAGCATCGACAGGGTCGGAACAATGCAGGTGGCAGTCCCAACCCGTACAATCATACCGTCGATAATTGCCAGAGTCAGAGGAATGCGCAGGATGATTTTGCTTCCCTGCCCAGGGGTGCTGTGGATATCGATCTTCCCTTTGATTTTTTCCAGATTTTTTTTGACGACATCCATGCCAACGCCACGGCCGGAAATGTCGGTAATTGTCGCTGCTGTGGAAAATCCGGGGGCAAAGATCATGTTATTGATCTGTTTGTCGGTCAGGTCTGAACCGTCACCCTCGATCAGCCCCTTGCTGATGGCTTTTTCGAGAATTTTTTCTTTATTTAAGCCACGACCGTTATCTTCAATGGTGACCCAGACCTCGCCTTCTTCATGGCGAGCAGAGAGTTTGACGGTTCCTTTTTCTTCTTTTCCGGCAGCCAGGCGCTCATCCGGTGGCTCCAGACCATGATCCAATGAATTACGCAGCAGGTGAACCAGCGGATCAGTAATCGTTTCTATGACGGTTTTATCCATCTCAGTGTCTTCACCAATCAGCTCCAGCTCAACTTTTTTCCCTGCTTTAACTGAAATGTCATGCACCAGGCGGATCATCCGGCGGAACAAACCTGAGACGGGGATCATGCGGATGGTCATTGCCATTTCTTGCAGTTCCCGCACCAGCTTTGACATGTGCTGGCCAGCCTTGTTGAAATTTTCCAGTTCCAGCCCTTTCAGGTCGGGGTTGTGAATCAACATATTTTCGGCGATAACCAGCTCACCAATCAGATTGATCAGACTGTCCAGTTTGCCTAGTTCAACACGGATATCCTGCCGTTTTGCCGGAGTCTTTGTTCTGGCGACCGGTTTGGCTTCAGCCTTAGTTTTGTCAATCTTGTCCTGTTGCTTTTTCAGAGCAGAAGTGACCTGCTCGGTTGACGCTGTCCCTTGTTGAAGCAGTATTTCGCCAACTGGTTTTTTCTGTGTTTCGACCGCGTGAGAAATGGCTTGTTCTTCTACCCCTTCTTCAACCAGAAAATCACCCAGCAGGGGAGCAATAAGTAGTTGTAGATCGTTTACATGTTGGTCAAGGTTTTCAACTGTGTCATCCTTGCCATCGGAAATATTGTTGACGGCTTGCTGTAGGACATCGAGTGAGGCCAAAAGCTGGTCAGCTGGATTATCGACCGCCAGTTTTGATCCGGATTTGACTCGATCAAGGATATTTTCCATCTGATGGCTGATTTTTTCGATCTGTGAAAAACCAAAGAAGCCACAATTTCCTTTAAAACTATGAATATTGCGGAAAATCTCACCGATGAATTCCTTGTCTTCTTGATTCTCACCCCAGGAGAGCAAGCCCTGTTCCGTACTTTGCAGTAGTTCATTGCCTTCTTGAACAAAGCTTAAGCGCATTTCATCGGTAATTTCGAGTTGCGGAAAATCGTCCTCCGCAGCAGGGGCGGTTTGTATGATTGGGTCTTCTTTCTTTGTTGCCGCGTCTTCTTTGGCCTCCTCAGCTTGAGTCTCACCACCGTCTTCGGCCAGTTTAATCGCTTGATGCAGTTTCTCTGAGATTTCATCGGCAGGTGCAACCATTGCGTCATCGTTATAGTCGCTTTCGACCATGTCGAGGGCTTCTTTGGCAAAGTCGCAAGCGGCACAAAGCAGGGTGACATGATTTGGAACCAGCTCAATCTCACCGTTGCGGATCAGGTCCAGCAGATTTTCAGCCGCGTGGGCGACTCGCGTCATGTGATCGAATTCCAGGAATCCAGCACTCCCTTTCATGGAATGAAACAGCCGGAAGATTGCATTTATTGTTTCTGGTTCACTGTTTTGACCCAGTTCAATGATTGCAGGTTCCAGCTGCTCGATCATGTCGCGGCTTTCAGTTGCAAATTCCTGAATAATTTCAATCTGGTCGTCGTCGAGGGGCATACTCATCGCGGATCCTCAAAATGTTGAATTTGTTGGCATTCTGGTTAATTTAAAAATAGAAATTAATTATACAAAACAAATAAATAAAAACAAAGATAAAAATGGCTGGAGATGATTAATTTTATAATGGTCAGCATAAATTTCGCCCCTACAGGTGCAGATTGTAAAAATCCGTAGGGGCGAAATTTATGTACCCAGATTGATAACCTTTTATCGTTATTGTAGATATTTTCCGTAGCCGTCGCGATCCTGTTTTTCAATATGGCTTATCAGCCAATCCTTCAGGAAGTTATAGATATCGGCTGGCGGTAGGCGCTCACCAGACTTTAGTTTTTCAGCATAGACGCCAACTTTTTCGACAAAGTTTTTGTGAATCTGTTGATGGGCAGCAAAATCCGGATAGTTATGTTTTTGCATCACCTCTTCTTCTGCTCGGAAGTGAGTGACAGTGTAGCTGACCAGCTCATCGACAACTTCAGCCAACAGCATCCTGTCGCCGCCATCTTTCATGCATTGGAACAGTTGATTGATCAGATCAACCAACCGGCGGTGTTGTCGATCCATTAATGCGACACCGGTGTTGTATTCGTCTTTCCACTGAAACATTACCCCACCGTTCGTTTGCTGCACAGGCGGTGCTGACACGGTTCCCCAACCAGCGGTATTATCTTGTGATGGTAACGAAAGCTGTGGTGTTGGAGCCGGAGTGGGGGAATAACTTTGACCGTATGACCCTTTGAGCTTGAACCGACTGAGCTGATGCTTCAGTTCAGCAGCCTGGCTCGATAATTCTTCGCTGGTTGCGGCACTTTCTTCTGCACTGGCGGTGTTTTGCTGGATCACCTGGTCAATCTGCTGCATGCCGATGTTGACCTGAGAGATTCCTTGAGCTTGTTCGTGACTTGCAGCGGCAATTTCTTCGATCAGGTCGGAGACCTTGCTGATTGAGCCGACAATCTCTTCCAGGGCTCCAGCGGTACGCTCGGCTATTTGGGTGCCGTTACTGGCTTTTTGTATCGAGCCCTCTATCAGTTCTGCTGTTTCTGAAGCCGCTTTGGCGCTGCGAGCCGCCAGGTTACGCACTTCTTCGGCGACCACAGCAAAGCCTTTACCGTGCTGACCGGCACGGGCAGCTTCAACCGCGGCATTGAGAGCCAAAAGATTGGTCTGGAAGGCAATTTCATCAATAACTTTGATAATTTTACCAATATTCTGACCTGCAGAGTTGATTTCACTCATAGCATCGATCATTTCGGTCATGCGTTCACTGCCGTTATTTGCCGAAGCGCTGGCGCTTTTAGATAATTGATTGGCCTGTTGAGAATATTCGGTACTGGTGTTGGTTTGGCTACCGATTTCGTTCATGGAGCTGCTGATTTCTTCAACCGATGCGGCTGAATGCGCTGCCCCATCTGACAGGCTCTGTGCTGATTCGCTCACCTGCGAACTACCGGAAGCAATTTGGTCGCTGGCAGTTTGAATCTGTAGCATAATCTGGTTGAGGTCTTCGCCCAGTTTTTTCAAACTGCCGCGGAGCTGGTCACGATCATCACGTGGGGTGATTTCAAATGTCAGGTCGCCGTTAGCTAATTTCTGCAGTGAGGATACGACTTCATTCTTAAGCGAATCGGCAAAACGATCCATTGTGTCAGCCATTTGGCCAATTTCATCCTTGCGCTCCATCTGCAGGCGTGTGTCTAGGTGACCTTTTTCAAGATCCTCTATCATTATGACCGTCTTTTTCATTGGCGCTGTCATGGAGCGGGTGATGAAGAAAGCGAAAATAGTGCCGATCAGCAGCGCACAAATGCCGAGAATCGTTATCCCCGTTCGGGTGCTGTTAGCGGTGGTGATCATTTCATCGTCGCTCATAATATTCTGTTTGGAGGTTTCAGCTATTTTTCCAAGCAGGTCGCCAACCTTTTTCAGATGGCCAGTTGTTTCATATAGATAGATATTTCTGGACTCAGTGTTAACGGGGCTAAACGGGCTATAGACTGCTTGGATTTTTACACCGGAGGCGTGCAGAAGTCGGTGAGGTTCTTCAAGGGCTTGTAGCTCTGCTTTGATTTCTGGTAACAATTCTTCAGCATGCTGACGACCCTCGCCGTAGTACCAGAGACCGAGAGCGCAGGTTTTGTGATCGAGCTTGACCTTCAGTTCACTGATATTAGGATCATCAATAAAATCACGGACTTTATGCGCCCACTCTAGATGCTTGTTTTCCAGATGAATCATTTCACTCCGCATCTTATTTCCGCCGGAAACTTCAATACCGTTGTCTACGGTTTTTGCGAGGCCGAAGATGCCCCAAAGCAAGATTGCAAGCAGCATGATGAGGATGGTTCCGGAGAGCAGAACCATTTTAATTCCGATTTTTAGATTGTTGAACATTTTATGATCTCCGCATCGTTATTTAATAGAAACGTTAGAAACTGTTCAATAATTAACATAACAATAATCTAATGTCAAAGGGTTTATTGGATTTTTCTATTGTTTGAGTAGGGGCGAACCATAGTGATTTGATTGGCTGTGCGATGGGGGATGAGGTTTAATTCTTGCTTTCTAGCTGAGTGATAGAATAGGAAAAGCCAGCGGAGAGTTGTCTTGCTCCTCCGCTGGCTTTTAATTCAGGATTAGTGGTTGAATTTACCAGCCTCGACTATCAGGCAATTGAGGTGTCGGCGGATGTAAAGAACCTGTTCCAGCTGAGGCCTTCAGCACAAAGCGTCCAAGTTGCCCCCTCAATTCTGCGGCCTGACTGGATAGTTCTTCGCTGGTAGCAGCACTTTCTTCAGCGCTGGCGGTATTCTGCTGGATCACCTGGTCAATTTGCTGGAGCCCGATGTTGACTTGAGAAATCCCTTGTGCTTGCTCCTTGCTGGCGGTAGCAATTTCGCCAATCAAATCAGTCACTTTACCGATTGAACCGACAATCTCTTCCAGCGCTGCACTGGTACGTTCGGCAATTTCAGTCCCTTTGCCGGTTTTTTCCACAGATCCTTCAATCAACTCTGCTGTTTCGGAAGCCGCCTTAGCACTGCGTGCCGCTAAATTACGAACCTCTTCGGCGACAACGGCAAATCCTTTACCGTGTTGCCCAGCACGAGCTGCTTCGACGGCTGCATTGAGCGCCAGCAGGTTGGTTTGGAAGGCAATCTCATCGATAACTTTGATGATTTTGCTGATATTTTGTCCAGCAGCGTTGATTTCCCCCATGGCACCGATCATTTCGGTCATCCGCTCACTACCAGTGTTGGCGGCATCTCGCGCTGAGGAAGATAAGTGATTGGCCTGTTGGGCGTGTTCAGCGCTGGTGTTGGTTTGACCACCAATTTCTTGTAAGGAACTGCTAATTTCTTCCACTGCGGCTGCAGATTGTGCAGCTCCGTCAGAAAGAAGCTGGGCTGAATCACTCACCTGAGAACTACCGTTATCGATCTGCTGGCCAGCAACCTGAAGATCTGCAATCATTTGATTGAGGTCCTCGCCCAGTTTTTTGATCGCATGACGTAAGGTGTCGTCGGCATCATGGGGAATGACGTTGAAAGTGAGATCCCCACTTGCCAATTGCTGCAGTGGGCCGACAATATCTGATTGCAGGCTTTCGGCCAGTTCATCGAGAGTGCGGGCTGTTTCACCCAGCTCATCCTGTTGCGTTAGTTTGAGTCGGTTATTCAGATGTCCCTGGCCAATGTCGGTCAGCACTGTTTTGATTTTACCCAGTGGCGTGACGATCATTTTGCGTAGTATAAAAAATATCGCCAGAAAGGTAATAATGATGCTGATCAGCCCCATTCCCATATTGCTGAACATGCTTTTGCGGTTGGCAGTGGCCAATGCTTCATGTTGCTGGGCCTTTTCCTGATTTAACTTGGCTAGGCTGAAATCAACATAGAGCACTCCCGCCAAGCTTCCAAGTTCAACATCTTCATGGCATTCCAGACATTTTTGTTCGTACATATGGGCGTTTGCTAGAAAATAAGCGTCATTTGATTCTGTTTCGATGCTGATTTTGTCTTTTATATTTGTAATATTTATTTGAGCTGGTTTTTGTCCCAGTTTTTCTTTTTTACTTGAATAAATCGTTGTTCCTTCTGGATTCACCAAGCCGACTTCCAAAACTCCGGGAACCGCCCCTAACCCAGTAAGAAGTTCATCGAATACCTCCATCTCGCCTCGTTCCAGAGATCCTTTGGTGCCGATTTCAAGGCTGGCAAAAATACTGCGGGCCTCACCCAGAGTCCCGGAATGGAGAGCTTCCAATGAATGTTCCTGTTGTGTACGAAGTAAATTGCGAGATTGTAGTGCCGCAACGGTAAAGCTGATGCCGAGAATAATCAGCAGGATCAGGATCAGGGCTCCGCCTATTTTACTCTGGATACTGTTCAGTTTCATGGTGACCTCTCTAAAGGGTAAGAAGATAATCCCATATAGGGTAAAAGATGAGTGTGAAGCTGGATAATAGCAGGTAGAGTTTGAGATTGCAACAACTTAATTTGATTAAACTAATGTACGAATATGAATATTCGGAGGAGTGAATAAACCTAGATTGTTTTTTACGAGGATTGTTTTTTATGCCGTCGCTTCCGAGGTCGCTGTGACGGCTTATTTTCAGCTGGGGATCCATTAATAGCTTGACCCCAGCTTTCAGCAAGTGGAGTCAGCTCCGGTCGAACCTGAGACCAGAGGGTAAATAGTTCGAGTGCTTTAGGTGTCAGGGGGTGTTGCAGAAAACGTTTTTCCGCTCGCAAGCCACGGCCACGAGCCAGGCGAAAACAGCCGATCAACAGTTCACGGGCTTGATGGCGGATGCCGCTGGCAACACTGAAATAGCGGCAGTGGGGGGTAATAATCTCATTTGCCTGATGTAAGGCTTGCGTGATGTTGGTGTCTACAGATGGTGGGCAGCTGTCCATGAAGAGTCGCAGGTAGAGTGCTGCGATGGCAAAACTCTCTTCAATGGGTATCCCTGCTGCCGTTCTTTGATCAATCTTTTGCATCAGGGCAATGCTTTCATCTGTCCCCGGATAGCCCGCCAACAGGTGCGGCAACATCCCTAATTCACGGCAGTGCTTTAAGACTGGGCCAGAGATTTTATGGCGGAACAGCTCCATAATCTCTTCACGTACCCGAGCTGGTGCAGCTGTTGCCAATAGTTCTTTGTGCTGTGCAATAGCCGCGTAAATATTTTCTTCGATGGCAAAATTAAGCCGGGCGGCAAACTCAATTGCCCGCAGCATCCGCACCGGATCTTCGACAAAACGAATCTGCGGGTCGCCGATAACGTTCAGTTTTTTGTCCTTTAGATCCTGTATCCCGCCCAGATAATCAAGCACGGAAAAGTCGGCAATATTGTAAAATAGTGCGTTGATGGTGAAGTCTCGCCTGGCAGCATCTTCGCCGGGAGTGCCAAAGACATTTTGGACGAAATGAAAATGGTCGTCCTGGTCATCCGGAAGTTCACTCTTTTCTGGGTGGCGGCGAAAGGTTGCGACTTCTATCAATTTATTCCCGGCAAAGCGGATGTGCGCCAGTCGGAAGCGGCGACCGACCAGAAAACTGTTGCGGAATAATTTGCGCACTTGGTTTGGCGTGGCATCGGTGCCGATATCAAAATCTTTAGGCTGGCGACCAAGTAGCAGATCACGAACGCTCCCACCGACCAGATAAGCTTTGTAGCCATGCCGCTGCAGGCGATAAAGAACTTTTAAGGTGTCCTGATCAATCTGCTTTCGGGAGATGCAATGTTGGTCACGGGGCAGGATCGTTGGTTTATTTTCGCTCATGATCACTCGGGAGAACAGGGTTGAAATTAGCCGGACTATAGCAGATTATGGTGGCCTCGCAAAAAAAGAATATACTTTGTGCTGTAAAGAGGAAGTGAATCAATGCCAGAGTCCTACAATATACTGGTCATTCTGGGGGCGACTGCCGGGGGAAAGACCAGCCTGGCGGTTAATGCTGCCCGATACCTTGATGGAGAAATTATCTCAGCCGATTCGCGCCAGGTTTACCGGGGGATGGATCTTGGAACGGGGAAAGATCTGCAGGAATATGGGGAAGTTCCTTACCATCTGATTGATATTGCCGAGCCGGGAAGTGAGTACAATGTTTTCCAGTTTCAGCGGGATTGTTTTGACAGTATTACAACAATCTGGCTGCGGCAAAAATTACCGATTATCTGTGGCGGTACCGGCATGTATCTGGATGCGGTGCTGAGCGGTTATCGTTTGGTCGCCGTCCCCCCAAATCAGCAGTTGCGGGATGAATTAGAGCTTTTCAGTGACAATGCGCTGCGGCAGAAGTTGCTTCAGCTCAAGCCGGAGCAACATAACCGAACCGACTTGGAGCAGCGGGATCGGCTGGTTAGGGCGATAGAAATTGCTATTGGTGAACAATCAGCGACAAAAACATTACCACCCTTGCCTGAAATTTCTCCCTTGGTTTTTGGGATTAAATGGCCGCGAGAAGTGTTACGCAAACGGATAGCGGTGCGTTTACGACAGCGTTTTGAAGCGGGGATGATTGATGAGGTTCAGCAGTTACATGAGGCTGGTGTAGCTTGGGAAAAACTGGAATTTTATGGTCTGGAATATCGGCTGATTGCTCAATATCTGCAGGGTCAATTGAATCAAAATGACATGGTGCAGAAACTTCGTAGTGCTATTGGCCAATTTGCTAAACGGCAGGAGACATTTTTCCGGCGGATGGAAAAGCGTGGGGTGGAGATTTGTTGGTTGGACGGGGAGGGGGATGTGTTTGGGGAGTTGTGTAAGTTAATGAGGGCTCGGTAAATTGGAATACGGTGCAATCCTTCTCCATGAGGGAGAAGCTGGCCGGAGGTCGGATGAGGGGTTGCTTTACAATCAAGGTCGCGGGGGTGCGACCCCGCACGTCGCCTTACTCTTTTGTTACGCCACAAAAGAGTAAGCAGAAAAGGGCGCCCGAACTCCTTGCCCGCCGAAGGCGGGATTCCTCCGTTTCGATACGCTTTGCAACTCAGAAAAAAACTCGCCAAGGCTTAGACATTTTTCTTCGAAACCCTGCAAGGCGTAACGAAACTCCGGCTGCGTCACACGGGGGAGAAGATCAATAGATTATTTTTCGCCGATGATAGGTTTTCTTTGAATAAGCAACTGCAAAAATACTTAAAAACACGCGCTATCACTTTCCCTTGGCAGGTTTCCGGCACAAGCCGGATCGGTTTTACTGCGGCAATCATCATTCCCGCTTTGGCGGAGAGAGAAAGCCTCCCGGCAACGCTTGATAGTCTTTGCTCCAATCCCGCCGAATATCTTACACAAACGTTGGTAGTCATTGTCGTCAATAATCGGGCAGATATCTCTGCAGACATACTGATTGATAATCAAAATACCATCGACTGGCTGTGGTCGAACCCTTATCCACAACTTAACCTTGTCTGGGTTGATGCCAGTTCTTCTGGTCTGGAGCTCCCGGCACAAGATGGGGTTGGGCTGGCGCGTAAAATTGGCTTTGATACAAGCCTGCCATTGCTCAATTGGGAAGTTGATCCGTGGCTGATCTCATTGGATGCAGATACTCTCGTTGACCAGAATTATCTGCCAACAATTTTTGACCATTTTGCGCTGAGTAACAGTGGTGCTGTGGTGATTCCATTCCGGCATCAACCTGTCCCATCTCCAAGGCAGGAGATCGCTATCCGTCATTACGAACTTTATCTGCGCAGCTATCTTTTTGGTTTGCAGCGGGCCGATTCTCCTTATGCTTATCACAGTATCGGCAGTGCGTTTGCCTGCCGGGCTGAAACTTACGTTAAAGCCGGGGGGATGAATCGGCGCTGCGGAGGGGAAGATTTTTACTTTCTGCAGCAGCTGACTAAAATATCCGGAATAGAAATGGTTCGTGGAACGGTTGTGCGACCTTCTCCCCGTTTTTCCAGCCGAGTGCCGTTTGGTACCGGCAAGGCAGTTCAGATCCAGGTGGAAGAGGGCATCGCTCAGTTCCATTTTGTCCCTGTCGGTGGTTTTCAAATCTTAAAAGAGTGGTTTGACTTGATCAGCTGTCAATTAGAACTCCCCGCTGATCAAGTAAGCCAGCAAGCTTTGAATATCTCTCCAGTTTTACATGGATTTCTGACTGAGCTGAATTTTAATCAGATCTGGGAAAAGCTGCGCAATAATCATTCCTCAGGACAACAACGTTTGGCCGCTTTTCATTGCTGGTTTGATGCGTTGCGGACTCGCCAAATGTTGACCCGCATCGAGAGGGGATCGACCTCTTCTGCAAAAGACATTATTGCAGAACTGTTGAGCTGGGGAGGCTATGCGGGGATTATGAAGGAAGCTGATCAGTTGGCGTTACTGGAGCAATTGCAGGGATGTGATAATCTATAGGGGGCACGTATCAGATACATGCCCCCCTTTAAAGAGTTAAGTTAATATTTTCCGAAATCGTCATCATCCAGCTGGATTGCTTTAGCCGGTTCCATATCACCCCAAGATGTATTTGTTTGAACCTGAGGTCTTGACTGAGGTGTTGGCGTTTGAGCTGGTTGTGGCCTTGGTGCGGGTTGCTGCAGCTGTATTGGACTGGCACTAGAGGACGCCCCGATAATTTTAAAGCGCTCCAGCATCTGTTGTAGAAACCTGGTTTGCCCTGAAAGCTCCTCAGCGACAGCGGCGGTCTCTTCGGCACTGGCGGTTGAACTCTGGTTAACGGCACTAAGCTGGGCAAGCCCCTCATTTGCTTGGGCTACTCCGAGTGCCTGCTCGCTACTGGCAGCTGCAATTTCATCAACCAGATCAGAAACTTGCACCACGCCCTGGTAAATTTCTTTAAGAGCTTCGGCCGTTTGATCGGCGATCTGAGCTCCGTTTTCAGTTTTTTCCACTGAACCTTGGATCAACTCAGTCGTTTCGCTGGCCGCCTTGGCACTTCTGGCCGCCAGATTGCGAACTTCTTCTGCAACGACTGCAAATCCTTTGCCGTGTTGACCGGCTCGTGCGGCCTCTACAGCAGCATTCAGAGCCAGCAGGTTGGTCTGGAACGCGATCTCGTCAATAACCTTGATAATCTTGCTGATGTTTTGTCCTGCGGTGTTGATTTCGGCCATCGCTTTGACCATTGCCTGCATATGCTGGTCACCTTTTTCTGCCGCTTCTTTAGCTGCCGATGAAAGTTGGTTTACCTGCTCGGCATTGCGGGTATTATTAGCCGTTTGTTCATTCATCTCTTGCATCGAGGCTGAGATCTCTTCGAGCGCGGCCGCCTGCTTAGTTGCCCCATCTGCCAATGATGTGCTGGTTCCAGAAACCTGTAGAGTGTCCGAGGCGATTTTCTGACTTGATTGCAGTACGTTTTGAATGGTCTCTGAAATAGCCTGGTTGGCTTGTGCCAGTGGTTTTGCAATCAGGCCGTTTGCCGCAAAGGTAAAATCTCCTTCTGCCAGACGATTAAATGCAGTCATGATGTCATTTTTAAGCCTGTCGGCAAACTGATCCATATCACTGGCTAGTTGTCCAATTTCATCGCCCTGATTCATATTGAGACGATAGTCCAGATTACCATTATTCATCCCATCAACCATGTTTACGACAGCAATGATCGGGCGAACAATTTTTTTATTTATCAGCAACCAGATGAGGAATGTAACAATCAGGACAATAATGCCGCCGATATAGAGAGAGAAGGTTAATTGTGCGACTTTTTGTTGTGATTGTGCTGCATACATGCTGACCGCTTTATTCATCTCCTGCAATAAGGGGATGTTTTTAACTATAATTTTTTCAGTTGCTTGGGATATCGATTCTTGGTTGCTACTGGCGTTGGTTAAAATCTGAACCTGAGTGGAAAAATCTTTCCAAAGCGATTCAACCTTACGCATCTGAGTGAGAATCTCCGGGGCGCTGGTTGGCGGAAGATGCATGCTGCTGTTACCATTAATCAGCCCTTGTAGCGAACTATTGAACAGGTCGGAAGTTTCTTTTAAGCTAGCACGGGTTGTTTCAACCGAGAGCCCGGCTCCGATGGTCATTGCCTCTTTGGACATTTTCTGACTGAGCATTCGCTGTCGTCCAGCAATATTGATCACGTTTGAGTCATCCTCTTGGTTTTTGAGGGTGATAACTGAAAAGAGAATCAGGAGAATACTGACGAGGGTGATGATACAAATCGCGCTAGTGAGTTTAGCGCTGAGGCCGATGGTTTTTGGCTGGGACATAGGAATACTCCAGGATAGTGAGATTAGCTACCAAACATGAGACACAGCTTATCTTTTTATAAGTAAATGTCAATAATTTTTAATGGTCTGTCTGATTTAATTTTGGCGAATGTTCTGGGAAATTGCTTTATATGCTAAGTTCAGCTAGCTGGGAGGGGATTTAAGAGACCGAAAGATGTGTTGTTTGTGTGCTGATCTATCTTTGACTCGATCAAGGTTCTTAGTCTCCAATGTTTGCGGCCACTCCGTATTGGGTGGCCGCAAACGGTTCAGGAAAACTAAAGGAGGGTGATCCAGTTGTGATTGTCGGGTTGTCTGCCATATTGAATGGCAGTCAGTTTGTTATAAAGATCCATAGTGAGTTTGCCCGGCTTGCCGTCGCCCAGTTGAACACAGTTGTTTTTGTAGCAGAAGGAGCCAACCGGAGAGATCACAACTGCGGTTCCTGCACCAAAAGCTTCCTGCAGGCGACCGTTTGCGCTGCCTTCAATTATTTCATCGACACTTAAGGCGCGCTCTTCAATTTCGTACCCCATCTCTTTAACCAGGGTCAGCGCTGAGCGGCGGGTGATGCCGTCCAGGACAGTTCCATGTAGCGGTGAGGTGACAATTTTCCCATCATAAAGGAACAGCATGTTCATGCTGCCAACTTCCTCAACAAAGCGTTTTTCCTTGGCATCCAGCCAGAGTACTTGATCATAGCCGTTTTCTGCAGCTTCCTTCGCAGCGTAAAGGCTGGCGGCATAGTTGCCACCGGTTTTGGCCTCGCCAGTTCCCCCTTCAGTGGCCCGCACATAAAAATCGGAAATCCAGATTTTTACCGGAGCAATGCCTCCTTTGTAATAGGGGCCGACCGGACTGAGGATGATATAGCAGAGATATTGATTTGACGGACGTACCCCGAGCATCGGCTCGGTTGCTATCATTGTTGGACGAACGTAAAGGCTGGTTCCTTCGCTGTGTGGCACCCAGTCCGATTCCAGCCGGATCAGCTCCAGCATGGCATCGAGGAAAAACTTTTCATCAACTTGCGGCATGCACATCCGCTCTGCACTGCGGTTAAAACGGGTGACGTTATCAGCGGGACGGAACATAGCGAGGTTTCCGTCAGGGTGGCGGAAAACCTTAAGCCCTTCAAAAATCTCCTGGGAATAATGAAAAACCATCGCAGCTGGATCAAGGGAAAACGGTCCGTAGGGTTGAATCCGTGCTGAATGCCAGCCTTTATCGGTATCATATTCCATAACGAGCATTCGGTCGGTAAACCGTTGACCGAACTCGAGTTCGCTTTCATTCTCAATCCGCGCTTTTGGCGCAGTGACAGGTAAAATTTGTAATTCCATAATATGTTGTCTCCAGGATAGAATAAGAAGGTATTTTTTATCACAGCAACCGCATACCCTGCAACAATATCCTGTTTCCTGATGTTCTGTTGCTAGAGATTCTGTTATTCTTGATGGCGTCGCAAAAAGTCCGATCTGCTGCGTTACAGCACTTTTTCCAGATCTTGACCTACCATATGTAGGCCTGCACCCCGGAAAAACTACTAAGCCTTGCATATCGAAATTTTTGCTTAGCCATCTTGTGACTTTTGCGAGATTATCATTCTTGGTCGCCAGTTTTTCAGAGTGGGGAAAAAGGTTAGGGATGTAGAAAACTCAAAAGATTTAATGCGGAGACGGGGAGAGAGAGAAGGTCAAAAGATGAAACCTATAGAGCTCAAATACGGCGCTGCTGCATTTTCCTGCCAGTTGCCCAACGCCAGAATGCTCCAGGCGAAACCGTTACCGGATCCCCCGGCTGCTGAACATTTGATCCGTGAGGCATTGGCCAATCCCATAGATTCATTGCCTCTGGCCGAGATTTTACAGCCTGGGGAGAAGGTTGCCATTGTTACTTCCGACATTACCCGTTATAGCGGTAGTGAAATCTATCTGCCGATTCTGATTGCTGAACTCAATGCAATTGGGATTCCTGCTGGCGATATTGAGATCATCATTGCGCTGGGGATTCATCGGCAGCAGACTGAGGAGGAACATCGCAAAATACTTGGATCTGTGTACGGTAGGATTGCCGTTTATGATCATGAATGCGATGATCCTGATGAACTGATTGATTTAGGGATGACCGACTCCGGTATTTCGGTACAGGTCAATCGCCGGGTCGTTGATGCTGATCGGGTGATTGTGACTGGTACCATCGGCTTCCACTATTTTGCCGGCTTTGGTGGCGGGCGCAAGGGGTTGGTGCCGGGGGTTGCCAGCCGTGAAACCTGTATGGCAAGTCACTTTGCTGTGTTCAATCCGCCAGAAATCGGGGGCAAGCATCCACAAGCAGTGACCGGAGTGTTAGAAGGTAATCCAGTCGACCGGAATCTGGTCCAAGCTGCCCAGTTGGTCAAACCCGACTTTCTGTTAAATACTGTCCTTTCGCCTGAAAAAATGATTCTTGGCGTGTTTTGTGGTGATCTGGTACAGGCTCATTTGGCGGGTTGTGAGATGGTGCGGGCACTGTTTCAAGTCGCATTGGATCGGCGCGTTGATCTTGCGGTGATTTCTTGCGGCGGTGAACCGAAAGATATCAATTTTATCCAGGCGCAAAAGGCACTCGATTATGGTTGTCAAGCGGTCAAAGAGGGCCGAACTATTATTTTTCTGGCGGCTTGCCGCGACGGATTTGGTAACGAAACTTTTTTTGACTGGTTCCGTTATCAGGATCTGGATGAGTTTGAAGCTGCCCTGCGAGAAAATTACCAGATCAACGGTCAGACGGCTCATGCTACATTGTCCAAAGCACGCCGGTTTCGGGTGATTCTGATAAGTGAATTCAGTGAGGAACAAACCCGAACAATGGGGATGGAAAAGGCGGATGATTTGGATAGGGCGCTGGAACTGGTTTTGCCAGAACTGGATGGGGATGCGGAGATTGTAGTTATCCCTGATGGTGGGATGGTTCTGCCGGTGATTGATTCTTAACGGAGAGAGGGAGAGAAGATCAAAACATAGACTCTGCCACCAAGACGCCAAGTTCACCAAGAAGAGCTTTGTTTTGGTTTAAAACCAAAAGAACAAATTTGATTTGGATTCTCTTGGTGTTCTCCGTGTCTTGGTGGCTATATTGGGTTCTAAGGGTTTTCTCTCCGATCTCAGCTGCTCTCCGACTCTCCGTTAAAAATTTTGAAAAGGATATGATTATGCCAACAAAAGAAGACGTTATCCAGCGGGTGATTGAAACCGGTTCTTTACCGACCCTTTCGACTGTTGCGTCCACACTGATTAATATTACCGGTAAGGAAGAAACCACGATCTACGACATTTCCAAGTTGATTTCTCAGGATGTGTCGCTATCGTCTAAAATTCTCAAGGTGGTGAACTCTTCTTTTTACAATTTTCCTAACGAAGTTGGAACGATTCAACAGGCGGTTGCCATTCTGGGGACCAATGCAGTGCGAAGCCTGGTTTTATCTTTCTCCTTTCTAAATATGGAGCGACCACAGCATGGGGAAGGTTTCCATTATGGGCGTTTCTGGGAAGAATCACTTGCGGCTGCGGTTGCCTCCAAGCTGATTATGGCCAAGGTTTCTGATCAGGATCCTGAAGAGGCTTTCACCGTCAGTTTGTTGCAGAATCTGGGTAAGTTGATTCTGGCCTGTGCTTATCGTGAAACTTATGATCAATTGTTGGAAGAAGCGGCTGGCAGTGAAAAACGTTTACTGGAACTGGAAGATGAACGGATTGGCGCCAATCACGCTTATATCGGCGGCGAGGCCGCGCAGCGTTGGAATTTTCCCGACAGTCTGGCCATTCCAATTATCTATCACCATGATCCTGACAGCTATAGTGGCGATGATGCCGACCTCAAAACAGAAATTGGGGTGGTGCATCTGGCAGCTCTGCTGGCTAACATTATGTACTCTGGCAAGCCGATCGCTTATCACGCTCCGTTTCGCGAACGTGCGCAGAAAATGTTCAAACTTGATACTGCCAGCATCGATGAGATCCTCGAGCAAGCCAATGGTGAGGTTGCTAAAGCGGCGAAATATTTTGGTTTGAACATTGCGGGAACAGCTTCAATTCCGGAGATTTTACAGCAGGCCAATATAGAGCTCAGTTTACTCAATATGAGCTATGAACAGATGAATCGGGAACTGGTTCAGGCAAAAATGAGGCTGGAAAAATTGACCGTGGATTTAGAAGAAAAAAATACCTATCTGGAGGAAATTGCCAATCTGGATGGGTTGACGCAGATTTATAACCACCGCTATTTTCAAGAATTTCTCGATAAAGAGACGAGTCGGAGTATTCGTCAAGAGAACGAGTTAGGCTTAATTTTGGCGGATATTGATAATTTTAAAAAATTTAACGATTTTCACGGCCATCAGGCAGGCGATTATGTGTTAAAAGAGCTTGCCAGTCTCTGTAGCGGGGTCATTCGGGAATATGACCTTATGGCGCGCTACGGCGGCGAAGAGTTCGTCTTTATCTTACCCGAAACCGGTGAAGCTGATGCCCTGACTGTTGCAGAAAAGATCCGTGCTGCCATTGAGCAACATCCGTTTAGTTATGAGGGTGACCAATATCGGGTGACCAGCAGTTTTGGTGTCGCTGTTTTTTCCGGAACCGGGAAGCCGATGAAAAAAACGGCACTGATAGAGCGTGCCGATAAGGCTCTCTACACGGCAAAGAAAAAAGGGCGAAATCGGGTTGAGGCTTATGCGGAGAAGAGTGGCTGGTTTGGTAAAACAAAGTAGACTTATCTTGTCATGTATTGGATAATAAAAACGAAATAGCTACTAAGGTATGGAGAACCCTAAGCAGGCAGTTTTAACGGAGAGACGCTGAGAGCGGAGAGAAAACTATCCAACCATCAAAGATAGCCACCAAGGCACCAAGTTCACCAAGAAAAGCTTTTTTGGTTTAAAATCAAAACATATTTTTTTGATCTTCTCTGTCCCTCTCCACCTCTGCGTTAAAGTTTCTGCCTTTCTTGGTGCCTTGATGGTTATCTTTTGTTCATAAAGATTTTAAATATTTGGTTCTTTTAAATCTAAAGGAAATTGACTCATGCTTGATAAAAATATTATTGCAGCTCTCCAAAAAATCAGTGGCCAGGATCAGGTTCTGACCGATAAAGCTGACTTGATCTGCTATTCTTATGATGCCACCCAGCGCCAGTTTCTCCCTGACGTGGTTGTCCATCCGGGCAGTGCAGAAGAGGTCAGCCAGATTATGAAGTTGGCTAACGAAAAGAAAATACCGGTTTTTCCGCGTGGAGCTGGAACCGGTTTTACCGGTGGGAGTGTGCCAACCGCAGGGGGAATTGTCCTTGGTTTGACGCGGCTTGATAACATTCTTGAAATTGATGAAGAGAATCTTGTTGCAACCATAGAACCTGGTGTTGTGACTGAGGATTTTCAAAAAAAAGTCGAAAAAGTTGGTCTGTTTTACCCTCCCGATCCCGCCTCTCTTAAGGTCTCAACCATGGGTGGGAATGTGGCTGAATGTGCCGGAGGGCCGCGCTGCGTTAAATACGGGGTGACCAAAGACTACATTATCGGGCTGGAAATTGTGACCCCGACCGGTGACATCATCAAAACCGGTGGGCCAACGATGAAAGGGGTGGTCGGTTACGATCTGACCAAGCTGATCTGTGGCAGCGAGGGAACTCTGGCCGTTATTACCAAAATCATTGTTAAGCTGTTACCGAAGCCGGAAGCGAAGAAGACCATGTTGGTGCTGTTTGATTCCATCGACGGTGCGGCTCAATCAGTTTCTGCAATTGTCCGGGGGAAGATTATTCCAACCACGCTTGAATTCCTGGACGCACGGACCCTTGATTGTATCCGCGAGGCAACTGATCTGGACGTTCCCGACGCGGCACGGGCGGTTCTTTTGATTGAGGTGGATGGTGATCTTGAATTTCTGGGTAAACAAGTTGCCAAGATTTCAGCCATTGTTCAACCTCTTGGTGTCGTTGAGATCAGGGTTGCTGAAACCCCGGCGGAAAGTGAAGCTCTCTGGCAGATCAGACGCTCTATTTCGGCATCGCTACGTCAGGTTAATCCCGATAAGTTCAACGAAGATATCTGTGTTCCGCGCTCCAAGGTGCCGGAGATGATCCGTAAAATCGAACGGATTTCTGATAAATATCAAATTCCGATTGTCAACTATGGCCATGCTGGCGATGGGAATATCCACGTCAATATTATGGTAGATGTGAAAATCCCTGGTGACCAGGAAAAAGCTGAAAAAGCGGTTGAAGAGGTCTTTGAGGGGGCGCTTGAGTTGGGTGGAACGATGAGCGGCGAACATGGCGTCGGGATCATGAAAGCACCTTTTATCGATATGGAGCTGTCAGCTCCTACGATTGACTACATGAAGACGATCAAACGGGCGCTTGATCCGAATAACATCCTCAATCCGGGGAAAATTTTCCCGAGTGATGTTGCTGCATAGGATTTGAGGGATAAAAAAGGCTTTAACGGAGAGTCGCTGAGATCGCAGAGAAAACCATAAAACTGAAAGATAGCCACCAAGACACCAAGAGAAGCTTTGCTTTGGGTTTAAAATCAAAAACCTGATTTTTAGTTTTTGACCTTCTCCGCCCCTCTCCACCTCTGCGTTAAAGCTTTTGACTTTCTTGGTGTCCTTTGTGCCTTGGTGGCAGAGATTTGAATATGGCAAAACTAAAAAAACTTGAAGATTATCGTGACGAAATCGACCAGTGTGTCAAGTGTGGTGGTTGCCGCGCCTATTGTCCCGCTTTTGGTGCCGAGAAGCACGAGGGGCGGGTGGCGCGGGGTAAGATTGCGCTGGCCGATTCCTTATTGAAGGGGGAGGTTGATCTGGAAGAAAAATTTCTTCTCGATATGTCCCAGTGTCTGCTTTGTGGCAGTTGTTATGCTCAGTGCCCCAATAAGGTTCATACCGAGGATATTGTCGCTGCGACCCGGCGGGAGATTGCCAGTCGCAAGGGGCTGTCAACCTTCGGTAAAGGGGTTGGGACTGTTCTGAAAAACCAGGGGCTGATGAACCTGTTGGCAAAAGGGGGCGGGGCTTTTTCCAAATTATTGTTCAAAAAAATCCCTGAACAGAGCGGATTGCGGTTACGTTTTCCGGCACCTTTTATTAGTTCGGATCGAACCCTGCCGGCATTGACGACAAAACCTTTCAGGGAACGCTGTCCAGATATTATTCCCGGAGATGCGGATAAACCGACAGTTCTTTTTTTCACTGGTTGTGGCATCAATTATATGTATCCCGAATCGGGAGAGGCATTACTTAAGGCGCTGAAGTTTATTGGTGTAACAGTTATTATCCCCAAGGCTCAGGTTTGTTGTGGATTGCCTGCTGTTTCTGCCGGGGCGGCGAAGACGGTTGAATCTTTAGCAGAAGAAAATCTGGCCGTATTCCAACAGAACAAATATGACTATATTGTTACTGCCTGTGCTTCCTGTCACTCTGGATTAACCCAAATTTATCCGGGCATGGGGGAAGAATTCGACCAGTTTGGGGCTAAGGTCAAAGATATTTTTGTCTTTCTAGTTGAGCAGGGCTTTGCTGAAAAACTGGCTGAACTGCCGAAGCGGAAAGATCGTATCAAAGTGACTTATCATGACCCCTGCCACTTGCGCAATCACGGGATCACCAAAGAACCACGGGCAATTCTGAAAGCCTTGCCGCAGGTTGAGTATATCGAAATGGAGAATGCTGGAACCTGTTGTGGCTTAGGTGGAACCTATTCTGTGTATCACTATGACACCAGTAAAAAAATCGGCGCTAAAAAAGCAGGGTTTATTGCTGAGAGTGGTGCTGAACTGGTTGCGACGGATTGTCCTGGGTGCATTATGCAGTTGCAGGACAGTATCAATCACGCTGCTGAAAAACAGCGCGTCGTCCATATTCTTGATCTGCTTGCAGAAGTTTTACCTGAATAGTGTTTTTTAACGGAGAGACGCTGAGAAAACCATAAAACCGAAAGATAGCCACCAAGACGCCAAGGTCTCCAAGACAACCAAAGTCAAAAACGTTTTTAAGGTTTTAAAACCCAAAAAAGATTTTTGTTTTTCCTTGGTGCTCTTGGTGCTCTTGGTGTCTTGGTGGCTCAGTTTGAGATTTTGACTTTCCTCTCCTTCTCAGCGTCTCTCCGTTAAAAGCTTTTCAACTTTTTATTTTCAGGAGCTGAGATGCCCGAACGTAAACCGGAATCTGATCATCGACTGCGTCATCAACTACATGAAATTATTTTTGGGGCTGATACCCCGGCAGGTAAGCTGTTTGATGTTGTCTTAATTTTAAGCATTGTCATCAGCGTGATTGTGGTCATGCTGGATAGTGTTGCCGCTCTGAATATTAAATACGGGCAGTTATTTCTTTTTCTGGAGTGGTTTTTTACCATTATATTTACCGTTGAGTATGTTCTTCGCCTCAGCTGTATTGGCCGTCCCAGCAAATATGCCAAAAGTTTTTACGGCATTGTCGATCTGCTCTCGATCCTTCCCTCTTATGTCAGTTTATTATTACCAGCGGGTAAATTTTTCCTGGTGATCCGTATCCTTCGTTTACTGCGAGTATTCCGGGTGTTGAAGCTGGTTCAATATGTTGGTGAATCCAATTTTTTGCAGCGTGCTCTTTGGGCCAGCCGCCGGAAAATAGCCGTTTTTCTGCTCTCGGTTTTTCTGCTGATGATCATCTTTGGCTCGGTGATGTATCTCGTAGAAGGGACTGAAAACGGTTTTACCAGTATCCCCCGTTCCATCTACTGGGCTGTTGTCACCATGACCACGGTCGGATATGGGGATATCTCTCCACAGACTGGCCTAGGTCAGGCGATTGCGTCACTGGTGATGATCCTTGGTTATGGAATTATTGCCATCCCGACCGGGATTGTGACTGCAGAGCTGACCTTCAAACAGAATATCTCCCATCAGGTTTGCCCTGAATGCAGTGCTGAAGGGCACGATCTTAATGCAAAACATTGTAAGTTTTGTGGAGCTGATCTGCATCCAGATTGAAAATCAACGGCTTTAACGCTGAGGCGGAGAGAGGCAGAGAAAAGCTTCTTTTTGTAACTTGGTGTTCTTTGTGTTTATCTTTTGTTTTGATGGTTTTCTCTGTGTCCTCAGCGTCTCTCCGTTAAAATCTTTCTTGGTCTCTGTCTCTTTGTGGGCAATACTGTTTTGGGTTCTATCCTGGGATTTGATCCAGTTCATCCCATCTTCGATAGGCCTCTTCTAATTCGATTTCTACCGCATGTAGACGTTCTTTCAGAGTGGAAATCAAAGTACTGCTACCTTCTTTATAAATAGCCGGGCTGGCCATTTTGTCATGCAGTAGAGCCTGTTCGGTCTCCAGGGCATCAATTTCTTCCGGCAAGTATTCCAGCTCTTTTTTTTCTTTAAAACTCAGTTTGCGTGACCGCTCCTTTTGCTGTACCGGTTTGCTTTTTTCTTTTTTGGCAAGGGTTTTCGGTGTTGGCTGGGTTGCCAGCCAATCATCGTAACCACCGATGATTTCGTCAACATGGCCATTGCCATCAAATATCAGTGAACTGGTGACAACATTATTGAGAAAGCTGCGGTCGTGACTGACCAGCAGTACTGTCCCCTGGTAATCAAGCAGCAGTTCTTCCAGTAGATCGAGAGTTTCCATGTCGAGATCATTGGTCGGCTCATCTAGGATCAGCAGATTGGCTGGCTGGGTGAAAAGTTTGGCAAGCAGCAGGCGGTTCTTCTCGCCTCCTGATAAAACTCGTACCGGGGTTCTGGCGCGTTCCGGGGTGAAAAGGAAATCTTGCAGGTAGCCATAAATATGGCGCGGGTTGCCGTTGATCGTCACTTGATCATGGTCATCCGCAATGTTCTGTTTAACGCTTCTGTCCTGATCTAATTGCTCGCGAAGTTGGTCAAAATAAGCAATCTGCAGATTGGTGCCGTGACGCAATTTGCCTGTGGTTGGTTGTAGTTCTTCGGTTAAAATTTTCAGCAGGGTGGTCTTGCCGCTCCCGTTTGGACCAATCAAGCCGATGCGGTCGCCGCGCATAATGCGTAAATCAAGTGAATCGATAACCCGATTGTTGTCATAGCTGAAACTGAGCTGTTCCGTCTCCAACACCATCTGTCCGCTACGTTGACCTGGTTCCAATTGCAAGCGGACCTGCCCGGTGCGATCGCGGCGTTGACGCCGTTCTTCACGGAGTTTCTGTAATTCGCGCACGCGGCCCATATTGCGAGTGCGGCGTGCTTTGATCCCTTTGCGAATCCAGACTTCCTCTTCGGCTAGCTTCTGATCAAAGCGTGCCCAGGATTTCTCTTCGCTATTCAGGACATCCTGGCGCCGCTCTAAATAGGTCGCGTAATTACAGCGATAATCCTGCAGGTGACCGCGATCTAACTCGACAATCCGAGTCGCTAGATTACGTGCAAAAGTCCGATCGTGACTGATGAAAATCAGCGTTTTACGTAACCGTTGCAGAAAGTTTTCGAGCCAGCAAATAGCAGTAATATCCAGATGATTGGTGGGTTCATCGAGCAACAGCAGGTCGGGATCTTGAACCAGTGCCGCCGCTAACAGTGCGCGCCGTTTCAGTCCCCCGGAGAGGGTCGATAATTCCGCTTCTGGATCAAGGTCGAGTTGACTCAGCGTTTGTTCAATACTGATGTTGGCGAGATGTGCTTCCATCCCTTGTGCCAATAAAATTTGCAGCAGAGTGTGGCGTACTTCACCTGCCCAATTCTCAGGAAATTCCTGGGGAACATACGCTGTATTGATCCCCAGATTGCGAATTATTTCTCCAGAATCAGGAGGAGAGTCATTGTTAAGCAGGTGTAACAGCGTTGATTTGCCCGCTCCATTGCGGCCCAACAGGCAAATGCGGTCACCCGATTCAATTTGCAGGCTGGCTTTATCCAGAAGTTTCGGTCCACCAAAGGCGTGACTGACTTGATTGAGCGAGATGATGTTCATAGATCCAACATAAAGATAGCCACCAAGGCACTAAGAACACCAAGAGAGTCAAAAGCTTTAACGCTGAGATGGAGAGGGGGGTGCGAAGATCAAAAACTAAAAATCTGATTTTTGATTTTAAACCAAAAGAAGCCCTTCTTGGTGCTCTTGGTGGCTATCTTTAAGTTTTGTGTTCTTCTCTGCCCCTCAGCGTCTCTCCGTTAAATGTTTTCCTTTTAGCACTTGCTGGCTATAAAATTATTATTGATTTAATTCGTAAATAACCACCGCCGAACGGCCTTTTTGCAGCAGATTCTTTCGTTTAAAATTCACGACCATGACCAATTCATCCTGACCGTCGTTATCGGCATCGGCAAGAGAAAAATCGGCAAGATAACCATCTTGTTGAGCCGTTTGCCAGCTTTCACGTAGTGTGAGTCCATCCCATTTGAGAGCAACTATGCGGCTTTTGTTATATTTTTTTAAACGTTGTAGAAGGCTGAACCCTTCATTTCTCGCGGAAAGTATCTCTCCTGTGGGAAGGGTCAGTAGTCGATGCTGAATATAGATGGGTTGAGCCATCTCCTTCCTGGTGTCGATCTTCTTATTGTAAAAATATGTTTCGCTACCGCCATAGTGATCAGCTGATTGCCAGATTGTTACTCCCCCAGGGGTCATGACATGCAGATACTCTCTGCTTGTCACATAGGTATAAAGCAGATCATTAGCTGCTCCCTTGATTGGTATAAAGCTGAATAAATTAATTTGAGCAGGTAACAGCAGTTCTGCACCCTGACTAAGATTTTCACCCGTGCGAACCACGCGAAATGGGTGAGCGGCAAAGGGGTTGTCAGTTCCAGGCATGTCTGGGTTGGCGGGTTCATTCATGGTTTGTGCGATCAGGGTCTGACCTTCTTCAAGCAGGTCAACGCTGCGGAAGAACCAGGGAATGCTAGTGATGGTGCTCTGGTAACTTCCTTGAATGAATTCAACGACCTGTGAACTGAGCTTTTTGCCGACATTGGCACTCAGGTAAAGCTCAAATGTGCCGTCAGCGTCGATATCGGCGGCATCCAGGCTTAATAAATGCACACCCGAGGTGAAGTTGACGCGCGCAACCAGAGCCATTTTCCCGTCAGTCATACGGAAAATCCGTAAGTGATCTTCCATCGCCACAGCCGTTTCCAGCAGTCCGTCACCATCTAAATCAGCAACGGTTATTCCGAGCGGATTGCCATCCAGATTCTGACCTGTCCAGATATTGTCATTGAGTTGTTGACTCTGGGTAATCGCCGGGTTTTCAAGTCGTTTATCTTTTTTATCAATGCCGACCAGAGAAGACAGGTTGTGTACCACTTGATTCAATTTAGATCTGTTTTCCGGCGCGGTCCCCGCAAGTGGAAAACTGTCTGGGTGGTTGATTCCCGCCATTGGAACGGAGAGCTCACCCCCTTTGTACGGATATGATTTCAGTTCTACACCGGCAGCATTTATAATTTTCAGATTATTATCCACCAGCATGAAAATCAGTTCAGGATTGGTCTGATCCGTAGCGCTTAACCAGTTTAAATGTGGCAGGGCAAGTTGCAGTTCTGCAGCTAAGTTGTTTGCGGTTTCATTTTCCGTAAAGCGGGTTGGGGTCTGCTCAAAACGTTTGACAACGTCCCCTTTGACTGGCTTTATTTCTGCGGAGATGACTTTGACATAAGAGTATCCCGATTTAACTTCGATGACTTGCAGGTAGCCTTTTGGCTGCTCAATGGTTCCAAGAAACTCTTTCGTAATGGGGTTAATAATCTTTTCCCCCGCCATCAGCAGGGTTAAAATGTCACCCTCTTGAAGATTGGTAGAAGCATCAAGATCAACCAGATATTTTTCACCGATAGGCATGATGATGATACCGCTGATGGGCGAAAAATCGTTTTTCAACTGTTCCGGGATTTCAGCGCCAGCAGTTAAGGGGAAACAGCATAAGAGTAATAAGCTTACTATTTTTATCAATCGCATTTATTGACCTGTCTTGTATGTCGGAATGAGTGAGTAAGCTCATTGAATATAACTGAAAAAAAGCATAATCAGCTATTCTGATTGATGCCAGAATTGCATAAAATGAATCAAGTATATTAGCTGTTTTGCTGATAAATAGAAAGGTTGAAATCAATTTGTCAGTATGGAAGGGACGCTTCTGAAGGCTAGCCCGAATGACGCTAGATTAAGGGGTGACGGCAGCAAATCTGGGACTGTCCCTGGATGGGGGGTGTCCCAGGCTTTTGCTGTGCGGACCGGCGCAGTTTCATGGCTCGTCAACTCTTGGGACAGCCCCCGGTGGTGCTGGGGACAGTCCCGAGGTTACTACAAAATTCTTAAACCACCGCCATTCGGGATATGTACTTGTTACGTGTCCCCTGAATACGGTTAACAACCCGCAAGGTCGCGGGGTTGCGACCCCGCTCGTCGCCTGACTCTTT
>JASJGU010000258.1:0-3082 GCA_033791385.1 Desulfuromusa sp. | reverse complement strand
TATGCTCAGCGGTGGCAGCGTAGGTCAGGATATCGTTTGCACTATAATCATCGTCAGCAATTATAACCCTGCCAACCTCAGGTTCTTCGTTTGTCAGCGTTCCTGTTTTATCGAACAGCACGGTGTCAACGTTATTTAATTCCTCAATAGCCCGTCCATCCTTGATCAACAGGCCATAGCGATAAGCGGAATGAAGATAATTCAACGTTCCAATGGGCGCAGCGACCCGGAGCCGATTGCCGAAGGTGCTGTGCACAACCGCAGTGGCAGCGAAGGGGCCAAGAATAGGCCAGGTTACCAGGGTCAATCCAAATATGGGTAAGGCAATGAGATTGGCCCACTTCTCGCCCTTTGATTGAATAGATGAAGTATAGGTAGCCGTGTTGTCCAGAATTTTACCAATTTTTGCGATGCTGGTGTCTTTACCTGCCCTGGTGATCCTGACCTTGATCTGGCCACTCACCATGAGCGTGGAAGAGAATACATCCGCATTGGTTTCTTTTTCTACCGGTTGTGATTCTCCGGTTAATGTATGTTGATCAATCAGTGCTATGCCATCAATAATCACGCCATCGACGGCGATAATTTCGCCGGCCCGAATCAGCACGATATCGCCGGCCTTAACGTGTTTCAGAGACGACTCGATTTCTACGCCGTCTTGTAAAACCCATATCTTGTCAGGTTGCTGTTTGAGCATGCCACTGATAAGCGGTTTGGATATGGCCTGGTTCATGGCCAGTACTTTTGAGCCGCCATGGTAAAGCAGTACGCTGAGCGCAAGAAACAATTCCTGGTGGGTCAGAAAACACAGAATGATGTATAAGGAAAATAACGCATCATGCCCAATAGTGCGTCTTTTAAGCAGCTGTCTTTCACCCAATTTCAAAATGGGTATGCATGTGTAAATAATGCTTCCATAGGCTAATACATAAAATACCGGGGATAACGGGGTTAAAGCGACCAGCCCTAAAGAAACCATACTGGCATTTAATAACTGGTCATACTCTTTTTCCGGAGCGTCAATGTTGGATAATTTGGAGAGGAATTTTCTGGATTTTGAGCGTTGGATACTTTTTTTAGATGTTGTTAATTGTTTATTTTTGAAATTATCAAACAACCTTACTCCGATGTAAGCGGCAAATAAAATACCAAGTCTAATAAACATTAAAACTATTCCTCATATGATTTTATTACCTATGGAAAGTCCAGACTATTGACGTTATCAGCCAAACTTTCCATTCTCTCTAAAAAAATTATTAAAAGCCTGCGACATCATAGCTGAAATGCTCTGCTTGCTTGTCTTCACACAGCCAGGAGTAACATGAGCAAACTGAAACACGGTTTCGAGTTTAGCCTATAATCCGAAGCCCTGCGGGTAATGATTCACCAAATACTCGCTGCTGATCCTTCGCATCGAGTACTGCAACCTGTTCAACCATATTTATCCAGCTCACTACACACTTTGAATGAGTCAGCTTATCGATTACCGCCAAGCGCACCGAATCATCAAGATCACGTTCTCGATCACCACTTTGTCGTGCTATCATGCTAGCGGCCAATGCAGCATGCCTGTTTTTATTCCAATCTTGAACTAATAAACAATCAATCCATTTGCTTGCCACATTCTTCGGCACCACTTTGTGGGCGCTACCATGAAAAGGTACACGGCTGCCAAGTCTTCCCAGGGCCCACCATGAAGCATCAGGTTCTTTGGTTTTCTGCAATCGTTTTACCAACCATCCGCCCACTTCTATCTTGCTCTCAACAGATATATGCTCCAACACAGCGACCAGTTGAACAATATCTTCATAAGATCTCGTTTTTAACTCCTTTGCTACATTCTGGTTTCTCGCGGTAGCCGGATTAATATACTTAGCCACATCCTTGTAGATTTTCTTTTGGGCATCTTCTGTTAATCCCCCGGCAACCCGACGCCATAATGTCCACCACTCTGACCAGGATTGCGACTCATTAGAATACTGAACACCATGCTGATAATTTCCCCATAACGCATTCACCAGCCATTCGTCTAAAGCATATCCAAATCCTGGTCGAAGACAATAGCCTATCAAATTGTTCCAGAGTCTCTCATGTCGATTAGATCGTCGTCTTTGTTTAGCGCCTTTAGACAACTCTTTCGCTAAAGACCGTAACACTGGCGTATCCCAATCCACCTTTTTCCCCAATAATTTTTCCAGTAAGGGACGAAGGTTTTTACTGCATTTTTATCGACGGCTTTATTGCTTTGCCCGAAGACGACAGATATCTTCTCTATCGCTTGCGCAAAATTTTTGGGTAGTTCCAGGTCTGAATGTTCCTCACTGTCAACGGGTGATCTCAGTTGAAATTCCAGATCCCACGACTGTTTATGCTCCTCCTTCGCCACACATTGCATTTGCAATGTTCCCACCGCTGTCATATTCGCCACTACTTCCACGACGATTTCTTCTTTATGGTTCCCAGCTTTATCAAAAACGGTCACTAACGGAGGCAAAGTCACAAAATTTTCACTGTCTACGTCAATCAACAGGCCTGGAGTATAGGCATTGTCAGAGACTGTCGATATCAAATCAAAAGAAACAGGCTGACCTAGTGTTAAGGAAAACTGCTTATCTTTTAATGTGATAGTTTCACCCTCAGAGGTTCCTTTTGGCAAAACACATACTGCTTTTTTCCCGGCATTGCTTTTACTCTCCACCAATAAAAAATAACTTCGAGCAGAGCCGCCTTCGATTTTCGTCTGCCAGCCACGTCGGGCTAACCCATAGGCCGAGGCGCCGTAGGCAACAGCCTGATCTGGCTGATCATTATCAAGCACCGACAATGGTTCATGTGACCACTGTGCAAACAGTTCGAGCACTCTATCAACAATCAATGAACTATTAAAAACACCACCGTTAAACAATATCGCGTCAGGAATCACCGGGTGTTTTAATTCTGCATCGGCATCTAACCCCAACGCTGTGCGACAGGCAGTCTGATGGCGCCCGAGAAAAGAGGCAATGTGTTTGCTAACAGCTGGATCCGTTGCATAATTCAAACCAAACTCGACAACACCGGCTCGCCTCTGTTGCGGCATAGC
>JASJGU010000257.1:0-2589 GCA_033791385.1 Desulfuromusa sp. | reverse complement strand
GTGTTAAACCGGAGGTGATGCCGAGCGCGCGATCAAAAATCAGTGGGATCGGAAGTTTCCCGTAGCTCCAGATAATCCCTAGTAATGCAGCAATAATTAATGGGTTAAACAGGATTAGCGCAACCCAGTTGGGGCCTTTCTCTCCACTGCCACGTTGTTGTGGAAGTAGCAGGGCAAGGATGGCAAACAGATTGAGAACCGGAACGAGAAAGCCCATCAGGATGCCTGCGCGGGTCAATCCATCATCACCGTAGGCGTTTAAACACATTGCCAACCCGACATAAGCGAGGTTGCCTCGAAATGAACCCTGACAAAAGCTGCCTCTCTGTGCTGCCGGGTAGCGACGAAACCCCGAATATCCGTAAGTGAGGAAAAATACCAAAACGATAGCCAGCGATGAGGCAATGACCAGCGGGCCATTAAAGAAACTGGCAAAGTCCGCCTTGCCAATTTTGTAAAAGAGCAGCAGGGGAAGAAAGACGACGTAGACTAAACGATTGGTTTGCTGGACAAAGGAATCGTCAAACAGGTTCAGGCGCCGCAACAGGTGGCCGAGACCGATGACCAGGAAAACTGGCAGGACGATTGAAATGGTATTTGTTAGTAGTGACATACTATCTCCGAGGCTTTGCAGCATAGCTCAGAAATAGGTGGCTGTCTATCCTGACAGCAAAGCAAAAGGGCCCCACATGGGGCCCTTAAATGTATGACTATGGCTTAGATTGCCTAGCCGAGTTCTGAACGATCTACGTTGTAGCCATGCGGTTGGTCGATGTCGACGCTACCAAGCAGTTCTACGTTACGGTTGAAACCGTAGGGTTGTGCTACATCATTGCTGCCCAATTCCTGACGGTCAACGTTCCAGCCGTGCGGTTGTTCAATCTCTACGCTACCGAGCAGTTCGCGGTCTCGATTGTGACCATAAGGCTCTTCAACTTCAACACTACCAAGCAGTTCGCGATCTCGATTGTGGCCATAAGGCTCTTCAACTTCAAAGCTACCAAGCAGTTCGCGGTCTCGGTTGTGACCGTATGGTTGCTCAATTTCTACACTACCGATTGTTTCGCGGTCAACGTTGTAGCCATGCGGTTGGTCGATATCGTTATTTGCAAAGGTTCCTGATGTGTAGATAGCTGGAGTTATGAGAAAAGCACTGATTGCGATAACGCTGGCGATTGCGATGCTCTTAGTATTTTTTTTCATGATCCTCTCCATTCGGGGAAAAAGTATTGATTGTTTTTTTAAACTTGACTAATTAGGTTATCAAGTCTTGTGCCAAGTTTTTATAATCGTAAAATCAGTATGTTAGAATACTATGTAGACAGCTTTCGTTTGGTTGTGTAGAATATTCAACATAGTAGTGCGGACTATTCATTAAAGTATGTCGAAACAGTCTTAAATTAAAGAACGGTATTGAATGTGAGAATAGAGCGACGCGAATATCTCCGTATATTGATTCTGTTGGCCATGGTTGCCGGAGTCTCCTCGCTACATTATTTGACCGCGACCGAACATTCGCATAGTCATGGTATTTATCGCCGCCTTTACTATGTACCGATTGTCCTTGCAGGCCTTTGGTTTCATCTGCGTGGCGGTGTTGGAATCGCTCTGTTGGTGTCTGTTCTCTATGCACCTCATGTGCTGTTCCAGTGGGGGCATTTGCCCGATATGAATGTCGAGCAGTATCAGGAAATTTTCCTTTACAACACCATTGGATTTTTAACTGGTTTTCTTTCTGCAAAAGAACATGCACAGCGACGACGCGCAGAGGATGCTGCTGAACATCTAGCCAGCAGTTATGCCAAGTTGAAATCTCAGGCAGACTTGATTCTTGAGATTGAGGGTCAGTTACGTCGTGCGGACCGTCTTACTGCCTTGGGTGAATTATCGGCTGGTATGGCGCATGAAATTCGCAATCCGCTCGGTTCGATTCGGGGAACAGCAGAGATCCTGTGTGATGCTTTCTCACCGGATGATCGTTATGCCGAATTTGCCCGGATACTGATCAGTGAAGTTGATCGATTGAACAAGGTTCTTGAAGATTTCCTCCATTTTGCGCGCTCAGATGTTCATGAACAGACTGTTTTCGAGCCGGCTCAGGTATTGCGTGATGTTTTACAGTTGGCCCGTCTGCAGGCGAAAGAAAAAAATGTCAGTATTGAATGGAATGAGCAGCAACTGCCATCGGCGATTGGTGATGCTTCGCAATTCAAGCAGGTTTTTCTGAACCTGATTCTAAACGCTGTACAGGCTCTGCCGGATAACGGACAAATCTGGGTCGATAACAGGATCGATGAAGATAAGCTACAGATGACTTTTGTTGACAATGGCCCGGGGAGTCCTGAGGCCGATCTGAATAAAATATTTAACCCGTTTTTTACCACTAAAGATGAGGGGACCGGCCTCGGTCTGGCGATTACGCACCGGATCGTTTTGAATCATTGTGGTCAGATTAAAGTTGAAAACCGACCCGAAGGCGGTGCTCAGTTTACTTTAAGCCTACAAAGGGCAGGTCACCCTTGCGGTGCAGAGGAGAGTGATGACAGAACAAATATTACTGATTGATGATGATGTTTCCCTGCGTCGGGT
>JASJGU010000256.1:0-7562 GCA_033791385.1 Desulfuromusa sp. | reverse complement strand
CCCAGACCAATCCAAGCTGCCCCGGCAGTCCCACCAGTTCCATCACCGGACCCAGCAACACGCCAATCTGATCAACCATCCCCCACTGCTGCAGAAACCGGGTGGCAATACTGATCGGGATGATAATCTTGAACAACTCTCCACTGGCACGCAAGGCATCAAGAAAGAGTTCAATGATGGTTTTTTTGAATCGAGTGAAATAACTGCTGGAAGGTTTTCCGGTCATTCCTCAACCCTTGATTGTTTCACTGTCATTTCACTGATCAGCAACTTAAAAACCGCCGTTGCCTGAATCATTTTATCCGGATAGCTGAATGTTTCGTTGCTGTAGTGCGCCATAAACAGATCCAGTCCTCGCTGCTTTTCTTCTGGACTTTCAAGCAGCGATATTTGCCCATGGCCAACCACCGACTGAAACCGGACACTCCAATCGCAGGCGTTGTCACCTTTAATCAAGCCCAGATCAAGAGCTACGGTAAAAGCGGCTTGACGATCTTTCCTGATCAAGTCAATTTTACGCCCTTCCCGGGCCGAATGAAAATAGAGTGTCCCATCATGATAACCGTAATTCAGAGTTACAAGATAGGGAGCTGGCTCTGCTGCAAAGGCCAGTTGACAGGTTTTCCCGGCACGTAATATTTTTTCAATAGCTGGTTGTTCTGTGACTGCTTTGTCGCTGCGACGCATAAATAATCTCCATTCATCAGCAAAAAATGCAAGATACTAAGGGTTGATGTTTGGTTGGGCTTTACTCTTTCACGGGGTATATAAATCGCCACTTTTAAGAACGTTCGATCGGGCTACCCAATATCTGTAATAAATGATGCACTTTCCCCAAAATCGAGAAGTCTATGCAACATTTCAACCCGTGGCATGCTGATTCCGACAGCTCTTGCCTGCTGGCATGGAATGGAATAGATGGCGTCCAATTCCAATGGACGGCCTTCCGTCCGATCAACCATCATGCTTGGTTGATAGTGATCCATGTTTTCGGTGAACACAATCAGTTTCTGGCTGAACTCCAACCCATCAATTGGATTTTCAAGCCCTTGTGCATTAGCACCGGCAATGACCTCGAACATCAAATCTTTTACCAGTTTTTTGCTGGGAGGATGGTGGAGCAGGTCGGTAACGTCTTTTTCAAGCAGTGCACATAATCCGTTAAATGGGATATTCCAAACCAGTTTTTCCCAGCGGGCGCGACGTAGATTGCTGACGGCATCACAAGGAACCCCCGCCGTTTGAAACATTTCTGACAAATGCTGACTGCGCGGACTGAATCCATCACTGAATTCTCCGAGGCAAATTTTACCTTCACCTAAATGATGAACTGACCCCGGTTCGCCTCGGTTGCTGCAAAGGAAGGCAACTCCACCCAAGACACATTCAGCACCAAAGGTTTTAGCTAACAACTCTTCATTTCCCAGCCCATTCTGTAGAGTCAAAATCGCAGTTCCGGCTCCAAGTAAGGGTCTGACCAAATCAATTAAGTGGTGGTTGGAAATAGTCTTTAGTCCGACGATCACGAGGTCAACTGGGCCAATTTCTCGCGGGGTCTGGTAGCCGGATACCTGTGGAAGGTGAAAGTCACCATTGCAGGAATGGACTTGTAGTCCTTTGTTTTGGATCGCTTGATAATCCCGCCGGAGTAAAAAATGGACATCCTGGCCACTGCGTTGCAACATGGCTCCATAATAGAGACCGAGGGCTCCAGAGCCGATAATTCCGATTCGCATGATTTAAAATCCCAAGTTAAAATTGAATACGGTTTGCAGTTGCTGGTGCCCTTGTTTCCATTTCAGTCTGTCCGGTTAACAGGCTTTTCGCGATCGCGAGTTGAGCGTAAGCAACAGCGGAATCAGTGTAAAAAGAACTTATATTCAATGATGGCGCGATAATTATTTTTTTCTGCGACACGGCTGTCAGCAAATGAGAACAGTTTGGGCTCTGCGGAGCTTGTTTGTACAAAGACCAGGAGAAAAAAGAATAATAATGTCAGCATTTAACCTTGCTTCGCAATGGTGGAAATAGCAATCCGAAAATTCTAACACAGCCACCTCAGAAGGCTCTAGCAAAATCAATGTTGCCGGGGATTTGAAAAAAGAATTTCCTGTTTTGAATCAATAGGTTAGCTTTAAATTATAACTTGACGAAATAAGTAATTTGTGCTATTGTCACCGATCTTAGCCAAAGGAGTTGAATTGTGTTTAAAATCGGTGATATGGCAGTTTATCCAACCCAAGGGGTTGGAGTAGTAGAGGGCATTGAAGTTCGTGAATATGCTGGACATAGTCAAGAATTTTACATCCTGAGAATCGTTGATAGTGATATGAAAATCATGATTCCGGTTGTGAATGTCAGCAATGTTGGGATGCGTCGATTGATCGATCAACAGCGCATTTCCGGTGTTTTTGATGCATTGGCTGAACCTTCCATCGGTGGAAAGATTGCCTCGTGGAGTCGTCGGCAACGGGAATATAATGACAAATTGAAAACTGGGGATTTGCTGGAAGTCGCACATGTTTTACGTGACCTGTACCAGATAGGAACGGGTAAAGAGCTCTCTTACGGTGAGAAAAAGGTTCTGGAGCAAGCCCGCAAATTACTGGTGACAGAAGTTGCCCTGGCCGAAGGTGCCAAAGAAGCTCAGGTTACCCAGCGGCTAGAAAAAATTTTTCACTAAGCTTTTTATGACATGGCAGAACTCAAGACCGGGCACATAATTGATGTCCGGTCTTTCTGTTTGTGCTACCCTCTCGTGGCGTTTTAAAGTGACCTATTTGTGATAAATAGCAATAATCTATATGTTGAGAGAGAATGATGAAAGCAACTGTCCTTATCCCAGCAGCGGGAACGGGCCGCCGGATGGGGGGCTCAGTTAGTAAGCAGTATCTTGAGCTTGCCGGCAAGCCAATCCTTGCTCACACGTTGACCCTTTTTGAAAATCACCCGCTGATTGAAAATATTTATCCGGTCGTTCCCCCCGATGATATTTCCTATTGCCAGCGGCAGATCATTGATCGCTATGGCTTCAGTAAGGTGCGTCGGGTTATCGCTGGCGGGGCAAAACGGCAAGATTCTGTCCGAAATGGCTTGAATGCGCTAGCTGAGGATGGTTTTGATCAGCCGCAACGGCCGATTTTAATCCATGACGGAGCCCGCCCTTTGTTTGACTGTAAATGCTTATCTGCGCTGATTGAAGTCGTTTGCAAAACCGGGGCCTGTACCATTGGGGTTCCGGTCAAAGATACGATCAAGGATGTTGTCAATAGCAGAATTACTGGTTCTCCGGATCGGAGCCGACTGTGGCAGGCGCAGACGCCGCAGGGGTTTCAATATCGATTGATCAGGGAGGCCTTTGATCGGGCTGATGCGGATGGGTTTGTCGCCACTGATGATGCTTCATTGTTGGAACGGCTTGGCCACCCGGTGCAGATGCTTGAAGGTGATTATCGCAATATCAAGGTCACGACTCCGGAAGATATCCTGATTGCAGTAGCTTTACTGAGAGGTTCGCCATGATGCGCATTGGCCATGGTTACGATGTTCACCGGCTGGTCAAAGATCGTCGCTTGATTCTTGGTGGTGTTGAGATCGATTACGAGCTGGGCTTGCTTGGCCACTCGGATGCCGATATTCTGTTGCATGCTATCTGCGATGCTATTCTGGGAGCTCTCGGTCTTGGGGATATCGGTAAACATTTTCCCGATACCGATGCTGCCTTTGCTGGCATCGACAGCCGAAAACTGCTTCGCGAAGTTATTGCAAAAATGGTTGTAGCAGGTTACCTGCTGGGGAATCTGGATGCGACTATTATCTGTCAAAAACCGAAACTGGCACCTTATATCCCGGCAATGATTGAGCGGATAGCCGAAGATTGCCGAGTAAAATCGGGGCAGATTAATATTAAAGCAACCACGACGGAGAAACTTGGCCTGACCGGTCGTGGCGAGGGAATGGCGGCACATGCTGTCGTTTTATTACAACAGGATGAGAAACGACTGGCTGCCAAACAGGCAGCAATTATTTCATAGAGGATATTTGCATGGGCACATCAGAGCTACCCGTCACTTCAAACTTCATCCGGACTATTATTTCTGAAGACCTTGCAAGCGGCAAACGTGATCAAGTTATCACCCGCTTTCCGCCGGAACCGAACGGATATCTGCATATCGGGCATGCAAAAAGTTTCAGCCTCAATTTTGGTCTGGCGGAAGACTTTGGGGGGCATTGTCATCTCCGTTTTGATGATACCAATCCAGTTAAGGAAGAGGACGAATATGTTGAAGCGATTAAAGCTGATGTTCGCTGGCTCGGATTTGATTGGGGCGAACATCTCTACTTTGCTTCCGACTACTTTGACCAACTTTATCTCTGGGCGGTGCAACTGATCAAAGCAGGGAAGGCGTATGTTGACAGTCAGACTGCTGAGCAGATGCGCGAAAATCGTGGCACGCTAACCGACCCGGGAGTTGACAGCCCGTTTCGAAATCGCAGTATAGAAGAAAATCTAGATTTGTTCCAGAAAATGAGAAATGGCGACTTTTCTGATGGGACACACATATTGCGGGCTAAAATAGACATGAGTTCGCCCAATATGAACCTACGTGACCCTGCGATGTACCGGATTCTTCACGCCCATCATCACCGGACAGGAGATCAATGGTGCATCTATCCGATGTACGATTTTGCCCACGGCCAAGGAGATTCGATTGAGGGAGTAACTTACTCAATCTGTACTTTAGAGTTTGAGGATCATCGACCGCTTTACGATTGGTTTATTCAAAAACTGGAAATTTTTGCCCCACAGCAGATTGAATTTGCGCGGCTGAACCTCAGTTATACGGTGATGAGTAAACGAAAATTGCTGCAACTGGTGAACGACAAACATGTTTCCGGCTGGGATGATCCCCGTATGCCAACTTTGGTCGGAATGCGCCGGCGTGGTTATCCAGCAGCAGCGATCAGAACTTTTTGCGAACGAATTGGTGTTGGCAGGGGAGCTAGTTGGATAGATTTGTCGGTTCTGGAAGAATGTGTGCGAGAACAGCTGAATAAGTCTGCTTTCCGGCGGCTGGCGGTGCTTAATCCACTAAAAGTGACACTCTCCAACTATTCGACAGATCAAATTGAAGAGTTGGATGCAGCAAATCATCCGCAACAACCCGAGTTGGGAAACCGAAAGTTGCCGTTCAGTCATGAATTGTATATTGATCGGGATGATTTTATGGAGGAGCCACCTAAGAAATTCTTCCGCCTTGGTCCTGGCCGGGAAGTTCGCTTGCGTAATGCCTATATTATCAAGTGTGAAGAGGTGATCAAGGATGAAAATGGTGATGTAGTTGAGCTTCGTTGCTGTGCCGATCTTGATACCTTGGGGAAAAATCCAGCTGATGGGCACAAGGTCAAGGGGATTATCCACTGGGTATCGGCTAGTCATGCAGAAAAAGTCGAAGTTCGTCTCTATGATCGTCTATTCAATCAGGAAAACCCTGACAGAGCAGAGAACTATCTGAATGCCCTTAATCCAGAATCTATCAAAACAACGACTGCTTTAGTCGAGCCATGCTTGCTGGAGACAGAAGCAGGAGAAACATTCCAGTTTGAGCGGGTCGGATATTTTACCGTCGATAGTAGAGATTCGCAGCTGGGTAAACCGGTGTTTAACCGGACTGTGACCTTGCGAGACACCTGGGCAAAGTTGAAATAATATTGTAGGGGCGAATCTTGGATTCGCCCTGCTATCACACGGAAAGGGCGAATCCAAGATTCGCCCCTACGTGCAAAATATGACGGGGACACCATCTATGAGTTTACGCGTTTACAACACCATGAGTGGCAAAAAAGAAGACTTTCAACCCCTGGTTCCGGGCAAAGTTGGAATGTATGTTTGCGGGGTCACTGTTTATGATTACTGTCACATTGGCCATGCTCGCGCCAATATTGTTTTTGATGTCATTTTCAGGTACCTGCAGTTTGCTGGCTACGAAACCACTTACGTGCGCAATTATACTGATGTTGACGATAAAATTATTAACCGGGCCAATGAACGGGGGATTCCGAGCCAGGATCTGGCTGAAGAATTTATTAAAGCGTTTGATGAAGATATGGATTCCCTCGGACTGATCAAGCCAAGCCATGAACCACGGGCGACTGAATACATCCAGCAAATTATCGAGATCAATCAAAAGCTTATCGACAAGGGGCTGGCTTACGAATCTTCCGGGGATGTCTATTACAGTGTAGATCAGTTTCCCGACTATCTCAAACTCTCCAAGCGCAATATGGAGGAGATGCAGGCCGGTGCGCGGGTAGCGCCGGGAGAACAAAAACGGAATCCGATGGATTTTGCACTCTGGAAAACGGCAAAACCGGGGGAACCAAGCTGGGAATCGCCCTGGGGCGCTGGACGGCCGGGCTGGCATATCGAGTGTTCAGCAATGAGTTCATCGTTATTGGGTGACAGTTTTGACATTCATGGGGGGGGGCGCGTCTTGATTTTCCCGCATCACGAGAATGAAATAGCCCAGAGTGAAGGGGCTAGCGGTAAATCATTTGTCAAATATTGGTTGCACAATGGCTTTGTTAATGTTGACCAGGAGAAGATGAGCAAGTCTCTCGGCAACTTTTTTACCATTCGCGATATTTTAAAAACCTATGACGCTGAAGTGGTGCGCTTTTTTATATTGTCGGCTCATTATCGATCACCGATCGATTTTTCCGACCAGAACCTGGCTGAAGCACAGAGCGGCTTGAGGCGCTTTTATGAGGCACTTGAATCTGCTGAAATCGCCACTGAGGGTCTTGATCAGACAGATATTGTCAGTGAAGAAGGGGCAAAGGTCGAAGTCAAATTCCGCGAAGCGATGGATGACGATTTCAATACCGCTTTAGCTATTGCCCATTTATTTGATGGTATCCGCACCATGAACCGCCTGGTCTCAACTAAAAAGTTCAGAAAAAAGGCCGATTTGGTAGCTCAAGTGCGTGATCTCCATGCGACAATTCTGCGGCTAGGGGAAGTGATCGGCCTGTATCGTTCGCAGCCGACGGAGTGGCTGGAAAAGGTCAAGTACGCTGGTCTGGAGAAGTTGGAGATAACTCAAGAACAAATTGAAGGATTGATCGAGAAGCGCCTGCAGGCACGTGCCGAAAAAGATTTTGCTTGCGGTGACGAAATTCGTGCAGAGCTTGAAGCCAATGGAATCCTGCTTCTCGATACCCGTGAAGGAACGAGCTGGCGATTGAAATAACAGACCTAGAATTTTATTCTTCTTCTTGGTTTTAGTTGAATTTTCCCTGAAGTCACGTGGAAATGTGAATTGACACAGGACGTCCTTCGGTGTAGAAGACATATGCAGATTTTACTTATGAAGTATTATAGATCAGATAATGGAGTTCATCGATGAAAAATCTAGTGTTTGTTGTTCTGGCCGTCGTGTTTTCTTTTTTTAACCTATTTCTGGGACAGCAAAATTGGATAAAATCCCCAAAAACTAAGGTAGAATTAGTTAGGTAGATCACACGTCTGAACTCCCATCACAGGTGAATATAGCGGGTGG
>JASJGU010000255.1:0-4664 GCA_033791385.1 Desulfuromusa sp. | reverse complement strand
GGACCGACAAATTTCAAATCTGTCTCGACACCGACACGTCTGAACAGCTCTTGGGTAATTTCGGCGCAAGCGCCAATTATCGAGTCCCCACTTTTCCAATTCCATGGGGCGTAGTCATGATGGCCACAAGCGGTAATCTTTTGATTGGCACGACCTGGGATTATCAGAGCAAACAGAATTATGAGGGAAATAAGAAAGGAAAGAACAGCATGGTGAATAACGGCCAAGGATGATCGAGACATTGTCTCTCCCTGTCATGAAAAAGAAGACGTAGATTCAAGAAATTGGCTTGGATATGCTGTCAATGTGCATGCAGCATAAGCAGATGAGTTCTTTTTGATGGCTCGACACTTCTGGCTTCGCTGTCATTGCGGGACAAAGCTATAGGTTGTTAGTGCCTTACTAAAAAGAGCACCGGTTTACTTCCCGTTTCCCCGGGTTAGAAAAATATTGCCACTAGAGTATGAACAAGATAGTCTGTGAGATTATTTACGTTCGAACAGGAGCAGGTGCCCTCTTTTTCTTAGAGTCTTGAAAAAGATATTTATTTCGATCACTTTACTTATAATTTTCATATGATGACGCGAAAACTTTCTCCATGGTTGCTGCTGTTGACTCTGGTGTGGAACAGTGCCCTGGCGGCTGAAACCAGTGAACCACCTGCGGACCGACTGGCACAGATACAGCAATCACAGACTTTGCGTGTTTGCATCTGGCCCGATTATTACGGTATCACCTATCGCAACCCTAAAACCGAGAAACTTAGTGGCATTGACATTGATGTGGCGCAACAGCTGGCGCAGGATCTTGGCTCTGGAGTACAGGTCAAATTCATCGACAGCTCCTTTGCCAGGCTCATTGACGATGTCACCGCTGACCGTTGTGACATCGCGATGTTTGGTATTGGTATCACCCCCAGCCGCGCCGAAAAGCTGCGTTATACTCGGCCCCATCTTCGCAGTGATATCTATGCCATCACGACCCGCAGTAATCGCCGTATAAGGCAGTGGAGCGATATTGATCAGTCCGGCGTGGTAGTGGCGGTGGCTAAAGGGACCTACCATGAGCCGGTGATGCGGGAACGTCTCCGCCACGCAAAGTTGGTGGTTTTGGATACCCCTTTCGTTCGTGAGCAGGAGGTGGAGTCCGGTCGTGCCGATGTGTTTATGACAGATTATCCCTATAGCCAGCGAATGTTGGCCAATGTCGACTGGGCACGGCTCGTGTCGCCTCCGGCGATCTATCACCTCACCCCATATGCCTACGTCATGCAGCCTGGGGATGACCGCTGGCATGAACGCGTCGAACGTTTTGTGCGCGACATCAAACTCGACGGCCGGTTACTGGAAGCTGCCCGACGCCACAAGCTGGAACCCATAGTTAATCTTCAAGATTAAAACTGTCCTTTGCCATTATGAGCCTGCGTCGCATTGTCAGAGCTAATTTTGCTTTTGTTTTGCTGATGACACTGATTGTTCTCAGTATCTGTGGAGGTACGGCCTATGTTATCCAGCGGCTCAAAACTACGGCAATAAGCCAGGCACTTAACGAGAGTGCCCTGAACGCTCGCGCCTTTGAAGATCACCTGACCCGCAGTCTTGACAAGGTGAAAGATCTCGCTGAATTTATCACCGCAGGTCCGGCTAAACAAACGCCGGAGAACATCGGTAACTTTTTTCTGCGAACGCTGCGGCACTCCCCCTTTTTGCGTTCCCTGTCACTTCTCGATGAAAAAGGTAGGATCGTCACAAGTTCCAATCCTGCTAATCTTGGGTTGGAAATTCCAGAAGCCGACTATTTGCCTCCTTTGGCTGGTAATACCTACCTTCGCGTTGGCCGACCTTGGTTGGGCCGAGATTTTTACGAAGGAACGCCGTCCACCTCAGAACGGTTGGTCGAAAAGAATGATCTCATTTTTATACCACTACAGCATCAGATTGAGGTCGGTGGGCGGCGGATTAGGCTGTTAGCGGCAATCAATCCTGATTTTTTCATCAACTATTTCACCCAGTGGCTGTCGCCAGAGCAAGGTTTTGTAGATCTATTGCGCTATGACATGTTGGTGCTGTTGTCTACGGGCGACCATGTGCACCCAGGTAGCCTCTATACCGGAAGGAAACTCAAGGTGCTGTTGCCTGAGAAAGAGATTATACAGTTTGAAGAAATGGTTGGCAGTGAAAACGCAGCCTTCACAGCGGTTCGCGCAACGCGACAATACCCGCTGCTGGTGGTAACACATCTCCGACGTGATAGTGCTCTGGTAGGCTGGCGAAAAGAAAGCAGGCGTTTGCTGCTGTTTGTCGGCCCAGCCTTGTTCGGCTTCCTGGTACTGTCAATAGCACTGTACCGAAGACAACAGCGCCTTACTGCCCAGCGTGTGGAAGAGCATCAGCGCGAGCGTGAACGCCTGGCTGCCACTGTTTTCGACACCGTCTCCGAAGCGGTGATAGTGACTGGTCCAGACAACCTGATTGTTGCTGTTAATGCCGGGTTTACAAGGATCACCGGTTACGAATTCACGGAAGCTGTCGGCAGCGACCCCATCCAGCTGTCTGGTGAAATACAGACGAGCGAGTTCAACCAGGAGGTCGGTGAAGCGCTTTCGGCCCATGGACACTGGACAGGGGAAATTCGCCACCGTCGCAAAAATGGGGAGCTGTTTGTTGCCTGGCAGTCTATTAATCTGGTACGAAACGAAAGTGGGGCGATTTTATATCAGGTCACCGGTTTTTCCGATATCACAGAGTATAGCGAGAAGGCCGATCGATTTGCCTGGTTGGCCCATCACGATCCTCTAACCGGTCTGCCCAACCGGACACTGTTGGTTGACCGTCTGAGCCAGGCCATTCGCCATTCCCGACGCAGCCAGAGTCGACTGGCCCTGATTTTTCTCGATCTGGATAAATTCAAGCCTGTTAACGATAATCTCGGTCATGCTGTTGGCGACAAGCTGCTGCAGGCGGTAGGTGAGCGATTGCTCGACTGCGTCCGTGATTCCGACACCGTGGTGCGACTTGGCGGTGATGAATTTGTTGTGCTATTGCCCGTCATGGACGTGCCCCAGGATGCCATCGGTGTCGCCCAGAAAATAAATCAGACCATCAGTCGTCCCTTTCAACTGCAAACACATAGTATCACCATCTCCACAAGCTGTGGCATTGCCATTTACCCCGATCATGGCACAGAGGAGGCGCAGTTGATGAATTGTGCGGATGCCGCCATGTATCGCGCCAAAGAGAGTGGCGGCGATCGCGTGCAATTGTTTAACGGCGAGACGCATGTTCCATAAGGAAGTAAAAGAGCGGTTTTCTTCTTGACAATATGTACCAAGATTGTCACCCTTTTGAGCTACCATTCAAATTTCTGAAAGTTACCATAATCCTTTGCAAAATGAGTGACTAAGATGCTGCGTCTCTGCCCATTGTTATTGTTTGTACTTTTAAGCATCCTCTCCCTTCGTCCACTTGCCGCGGCAGATCAGGCCGAGGAAATCTTGTCCGAGGTTGCCCAGCTAGCCCAACAGGCCTCGCCGGAAGAAACCTTGGACATGTTGACCTCACTTGCGGGACTGCAGCACAACTTGCAGGAGCAGTTGGCCTTGACCCGTGAGAAGATCAGGACGACTGAGTCCGATGCGGAAAAAGAGAGACTGGCGGTTGAACTGAATCGCATGGATCAACAATTGTCAGATTCGGCCAATGATTTTGAACGGATAGCCACAGGTGTGGAAATCGGTCTCTTTACTGATAAGAAACCGGAAACTTTCAGCTGGAAAGATGAAATCACCACCCTCATAGAGCCGGCAATCAAAGAAATTAAGCGTTTGACGGTTCGTGCCCGTCAGAAGACAAAACTAAAAGATACCATCAGTCAGCTTTCCAGCATAACACCCATTGCTAGCAATGCCCGTCGGCAGCTTGAGCGCTTAGACGAGTTTGCCAAGGATCCGGCTATTAAAAATCAGATCAGGGAATTGCTACCTGAGTGGCGTAATACCGAGAACCGGATCCGCAATAAACTGGAATTGGCCCAGCTTGAACTGAGTCAAATGCAGGATAAAGAAATTAGCCTTGTCCAGAGCTCCAGTCAGTCTATCCGTAATTTTTTCCGTGTTCGAGGGCTTTATCTCATTGTGTCCCTGCTGGCCTTCGGGGGCATTGTTCTCATCGGCCGTCTCTTGCATCGTCTGGTCTTCCGGTTTCTACCCGGGAGTAAACTGGAAAAACGGCCTTTTCATATCCGGTTTCTTGATCTTTCTTTACGTGTATTCACTGTAGTTGCAGCTATTGTCGGCCTCTTTTTTGTGCTCTACCTGGCGGAAGACTGGTTTCTGTTAAGCATGGCAATCATCTTCTTTATCGGCTTTTCCTGGACGGTACGCCAGGCTGTACCGAGGCTCTGGCAGCAGGGGCGTCTGATGCTCAATGCCGGTTCGGTCCGCGAAGGAGAAAGATTGCAGCTGTATGATGTCCCCTGGAAAGTCGAAACCGTTCATGTCTTCTGTCGTCTGTTTAACCCGACTCTAGGGATCCGGTTACGACTGCCCATTGAAGATATTGTCGGCTTGGTTTCCAGGCCGTATTCAACGGATGAACCCTGGTTTCCATGCAAAAAAGGAGACTGGGTGGTGGTGGGTGATCGGTCCCGGACGAGGGTGGTAAGTC
>JASJGU010000254.1:0-22713 GCA_033791385.1 Desulfuromusa sp. | reverse complement strand
GTTTTGCTCTTGCTGGTGCTCTTCCACTGCCTCCTGGGTGCTGGTAGCTGGTTTTTTACGCCGTCTGCGGCGGCGTTTTTTAGTTTTTTCAGCGGGCTCTTCCCCGTTTTCCTGCTCTACAATAGGATCCGCTGATTCGTTCTCAGATTGATCTTCCGACTGTTTTTCAGGTTCTTGCTCTTCTTGTTGGGCGGCAGCCAAGGCAATTTCAATCTGATTGTCATGAGAAATCGGCATGATCTGTTGGATACTTTCCTGTTCTTTCTCACGCTTATGTATTTCCAGCTCCAGATCCCCTGGCAAGAGGTCGGAACGCCCTATCAGTGAGATTTTCAGTTGCAACTGGCGTTCCAGCTCGATTATGGTAGCGCGTTTCTGATTGAGTAGATAATTCGCAACATCTAGCGGAACGCTGGCTTCAATATGGCCGATCTGCCCCTTTGCTGCTGCAGTATGGGCTTGACGCAAGAATGTAACCGCTTGTGCTTCTGTACTTTTTATTTTCCCTATCCCCTTACAGTGAGGGCATTCAAGGTAGGCGCCAACACTTAATACGGGTTTCAAGCGCTGCCGGCTCAGCTCAAGCAGTCCGAACTGGCTGATCCTTCCTACTGAAACCTTGGCTTTGTCATCTTTTAACGCTTTGCGTACTTCCTGCTCGATTTCACGTATATTTTTACGATCACGCATATCAATAAAATCGATGACAATTAACCCTCCGAGATCACGCAGTCGTAGTTGACGCCCGATTTCGGTTGCTGCTTCCAGATTGGTTTTATAGGCAGTTGCTTCTATCCCGCTTTCACCTGACATTTTCCCGGAATTGACATCAATAGCGACCAAGGCTTCTGTCTGGTCGAGAACAATCGATCCTCCAGAGGGGAGGGGGGCCTGGTTTTTGGATAATCCATCAATTTGTTCTTCAATTTGGTAACGGGAAAAAATCGGGCGGCGTTCACGGTGACGTTTCACTAGATGTTTCAGTTCTGGCATCACCAGGGTGAAGAAATCCTTAGTATCCTGAAAAATCTTATGATCATCGACCAGAACTTCATCCATCTCAGTACTGAAATAATCACGGATTGAACGGATTGCCAGATTGGATTCCTGATAAAGCTGAGCAGGAGCTTTGATCTGATCTTTGCGGGCAACAATGCCTTCAAACAAACGGACCAAATAATCAAAATCGCGTTTAAGTTCGTCTTTGTCCTTGCCGATCCCCGCAGTCCGTACGATGTACCCCATTCGCTCTGGCAGGTCCAGCTCAGCCATGGTCTTTTTCAAATTTCTGCGCTCAGAGTCAAGGCTGATTTTGCGTGAAACACCCTTGGTGGTGCTATCTGGCATCAGCACCATATAGCGACCGGGTATTGATAAGAATGTCGTTAGAGCGGCACCTTTATTGCCACGCTCCTCCTTAACAATTTGAACCATGATTTCCTGGCCGCGTTGAAGAATGTCCGCAATTCGTCCACGACCTTTATTCTCATTTTGGGCTGGGTAAAGTTTGGGATGGATCTCGCCGATTTGCAGAAAACCAAGTTTTTCTGCGCCATAATCGATAAAGGCCGCTTGGAGTCCGGTTTCTACCCGAATGACCACTGCTTTATAAATATTACCTTTACTTTGTTCCTGCCCCGCGATCTCGATATCGAGTTCGCTCAAAATTCCGTCCACAACGATCGCCACCCGGTTTTCCTCTGGATGAGATGCGTTGATCAGCATCTTTTTGCTCATTTTGTTAAACCTTTCTGACCGCAATTGTAGCGGCTAATCCCGGTAATCCTCTACTAGAGACCTCACCGTTTTAACGGGGTCTATAGGGGATTCATCCGGTTAAATTGGGTGTTACGGTAGCCGGTCCCCTCTGGATCGGCTGGGTTAAACTGTTTTTTTATGTTTTACCGGTCTCAACGTCACTTATGCGGAGACGCGGGCAAACTCATGCGTTGACCTTTTATTATAACAGAGAAAAACTTCTAGTGAAATTGAATTAATGATGTAATTGGTTTTTTATCCGCTTTATTTGTCAAATCCGTCAACGTCTCGCTTGTTTGATGAAGAATATTCTGTCTATCGGTGTTGAATATTCCACAGGTATTTTATTTAATCTCCGTAAGCTCTTAAAATACACCTATAAATCAGCTAGATGACAGTTTGGCACGATAGTTGATTAATATACTAGGAAATAGAGATATGTCTTTATCTGGAGCCATAATTAAATGAGCAACCTGACAAGAAAAAAATATCTACTGATGGCCTTGTTTTTCCTCCTCAGCCCGCCTGCGTTTGCAGCCAGTCCTTTTCTGCAACAATTGCTTGATGACGCAGATCAAAAGAATCCGCTGTTAATCGTGGCACAGGAACAGATCAGTGTCGCTGAGAGCAAGATAGACCAAGTGACTTCGTTGAATGACCCGGTGTTGTCGATATCTTTTTTAAATTATCCGAGTGACCAAATTAAATCAGATATAACGCCAATGACAGGAAATGAAGTGCGGCTGTCACAGTTGGTTCCCTTTCCGGGAAAGCTTGATGCCAAAGGAAAAGCGGCGGCACATAGAAGTCGCTGGTTTGATTTGGTTTATCAGGACACCCGGCTTCAGGTACGGCAAAAGGTCAAAGATGCCTGGTTTCGTTTTCTGTTTCTGCGCCAGGCGATTGAATTGACAAACCGCAATTTGAAATTGATGAATGATTTTATCAAATTAACTGAAACCCGTTATGAGGTGGGCCTTGGTCTTCAACAAAATGTTTTGAAGGCACATCTGCAGCGCTCAAAACAACTGGATAAACTGATTGGTCTGCAACTGAAAGAAGAAGTAACGAGCGCTGAATTGAACAGTTTAGCCGGACGCTCGACATCGCAGTCTCTGGATGTTGATGAGACCCTGTCTGAAATTTCATTGCAATTTAGCTTGCATGACCTTCAGCACCAGGCAGAACAGTCGCGACCGATGTTTGCCGCCTTCGATGCACTGACTCAACAGTATCGGGCTGAAAAAGAACTGGCTAAGCTGAATTATCGACCGGATTTTACCGTTTGGGCTGGTTATCGTTGGCGCGATGATGAACTTGACGACGGTGGAACGGATTTTGTCAGTGCCGGAGTCAGTTTCAATTTACCGGTACGTCGAGCCAGACGGTCGGCAGCCGTGGCTGAGGCCGATTCTTCCCTGCGAGTGGTTTATCAGAAACGCAGCGATTTTCTGAACAATGTTGTGCTTGAAATTCATCGTTCACTGGCAAATCTGGAACAGGTCAGTCGTCAGGTAGAATTGTATAAAAACGGCATCATTCCTCAGGCCAATCAGACGTTTCAGGCAACTTTAAGCGCGTATCAGGTCGATAAAGTCGATTTTCTTGATCTGCTTGATTCATTGATGACCCTTTATCGTTACGAAATTGATTCTTTGCAAGCTATCAGTGGACAACATCGTAGTCTGGCACGGGTTGAAGCTGCCAGCGGCCTGGATGCCGATCAGTTGATCACGCAGTCCGGAAAGCATGAAGGGACACCCTGATATGAGGCGACCAGTGAGGTATATTTTTTATCTGCTGATTATTCTGCCTCTTGGGGTTGGCATTTTCATGGCCACTAACTGGACCCTACGACCATCGGCATCGACTGAGGTTGATCATAATCATGAAGGTGAAACAAAATACACTTGTGGGATGCACCCGATGATCGTTGTCGACGAACCGGGTCTGTGCCCTCTCTGTCACATGGAATTAACTCCGCTGAAAGCGGAAACGGCAGGTTTCGGTAATGCATCTGTGGATAAGGGTAAGATCAAGTACTGGGTGGCACCGATGGATCCGACCTACATCAGCGAGGAACCGGGCAAGTCGCCAATGGGGATGGATCTGGTTCCGGTCTATGAAAACGAGGCGAGCGGCGGGACGATGATTACCATCGACCCGACCACGGTGCAGAATATGGGGGTTCGAACTTCTGCGGTGGTTCGCGGAGATTTGTCGCGCACCATCCGTACCGTCGGGCTGGTCAACTACGAGGAATCGAAGCAGTACGTGGTCAACGCCAAGATCGCCGGTTGGGTGGAAAAGCTCTATGTGACCGAAACCGGTCAACAAGTGAAAAAGGGGCAGAAGCTCCTGGAAATCTACAGCCCCGAACTTGTCACCGCCCAGCAAGAACTGCTTCTGGCACGCGATAACTATCATTCCCTCAAAAAAAGCAGCTTTCCACAAATTTCCGAAAGTGCCAAGCGATTGCTGGAAGCCTCGCGCAACCGTCTGCAGTTCTGGGATGTCAGTAAGAAGCAAATTGCCCGACTGGAAGAGAGCGGTGAAGTGCAGCGGACGGTCACTCTTTATGCTCCCTATGGCGGCATCGTCACTAAGAAGATGGTCAATGAAGGGATGTATGTGAAGCCTGGGGTGGCTCTGCTTAATCTGGCCGATCTTTCGAGGGTTTGGATTATCGCCGATATCTACGAATATCAGCTCCCCTGGGTCAAAGTTGGTCAGGCTGCAAGAGTTGTTTTGCCCTACGTCAAAGATCGAATTCTGAACGCGAAGATCAGCTATCTTTACCCATATGTTGAAGCCAAAACCCGGACGGTAAAAGCACGAATTGAGTTTGCTAACCCCGATTTTGAACTGCGTCCCGATATGTACGTGAATGTTTATCTCGATGGTAAACAGGTGAAAGACGCTCTTTTGGTTCCGCAAGAGTCGATCCTGTATTCCGGTGAGAAACAGACCTTGTTTGTTGCCCTGACCGGCGGTCGTTTTGAGCCGCGCCAGGTGAAGACCGGGCTGCAGGATGAAAACGGTCAGGTCGAAATTCTCCAGGGGGTGTTCGAGGGGGAACAGGTGGTGACAAGCTCTCAGTTTATGCTTGACTCCGAAAGCAAGCTGCGTGAGGCGATCCAAAAGATGCTTCAGCCGACCCGGGCAGAATCTCCTGATCGGGGAGCGCAAGGGGATGGTGCGGAGAATTTGTTTAGCGAGGATGAGGAAAAAGGCAAAGAGAATCTTGAGGGTCTGTTCAACTAATCTGACCACCACAGGGGAATATCTTCATGCTCGAAAAAATTATCGAATGGTCGATTCGAAATAAATTCATGGTCGTGATGCTGACTTTTTTTCTGCTGGTCGGCGGTCTCTATGCCCTGAAGAATACTCCCCTTGACGCAATTCCCGACCTCTCTGACGTCCAGGTGATCGTTTTCACCGAGTTCCCGGGACAAGCCCCACAAGTGGTTGAGGATCAAGTTACTTATCCATTGACCACCCAGATGCTTGCGGTTCCTCAGGCCAAGGTAGTGCGCGGCTATTCCTTTTTTGGTTTTTCCTTTGTTTACATCATTTTTGAGGATGGGACCGACCTCTACTGGGCTCGCTCGCGGGTTCTGGAATATCTGAACTATGCCGCTGGAAAGCTGCCTAAGGGGGTTACTCCCAGCCTCGGTCCTGATGCCACCGGGGTTGGCTGGATCTACGAATATGCACTGGAAAGTGACCGGCACAATCTGCAGGAATTGCGCTCAATTCAGGATTGGTTTTTGCGCTACGAACTGACTGCCGTTAAGGGTGTTTCCGAGGTCGCCAGCATTGGCGGCTATGTCAAGCAGTACCAGGTTGAGATCGATCCGCAACGGCTGCTTGCCTACCACCTGACCATCCCGCAGATCCGCCGGGCGATTCAGCGGAGTAATAATGATGTCGGCGGGCGACTGGTGGAGATGGCTGAAACCGAGTTCATGGTACGTGGACTGGGTTATATCAGCTCGATCGAAGATCTTGAACTGGTCGTGGTCGGGACCGATCAACGTGGCACCCCCATTCTGCTGCGCGATCTGGCGCGGATATCTATTGGGCCGGAATTACGGCGTGGTGTGGCAGAGCTTGACGGCCAGGGGGAAGCGGTCGGTGGAGTCGTAATCATGCGTTTCGGCGAGAACGCCCTGGAAACCATCAAGAATGTCAAAAAGAGACTGGAAGACTTGCAGACCGGTCTTCCGGAAGGGGTTCGGATTGTACCAACCTACGACCGCAGCGGATTGATCGAACGAGCCGTTGACACCCTGAAGGAAAAACTGCTTGAGGAAAGCATCGTCGTTGCTCTGGTGACCGCGCTGTTTCTTTTCCATATTCCGAGCGCTCTGGTGGCCATTTTTACCCTGCCGGTTGCGATTCTGATAGCTTTTCTGATCATGCACGCGCAGGGGATCAATGCCAATATCATGAGCCTCGGCGGCATCGCTATCGCCATAGGTGCGATGATCGATGCGGCAATCATTATGATCGAGAACGCCCATAAACACCTGGAGCGGGACCAAGGGAAGAAACCGCACTGGGATATTATCCTCGCTTCGGCAAAGGAGGTCGGCCCAACTCTGTTCTTCTCGTTGCTGGTGATTACCGTCTCTTTCGTCCCGGTGTTTGCCCTGCAGGAACAATCCGGACGGTTGTTCAAGCCATTGGCCTACACCAAGAGCTATTCTATGGCAGCGGCCGCGTTGCTTTCAATCACCATTGTGCCAGTGCTGATGGGCTGGTTTATCCGCGGTAAAATCAAGCCGGAGCATGCCAACCCGCTCAACCGATTGCTTATTCGAATCTATCACCCCGTGGTTAATTTCGTGCTCAACTGGCGCAAAATGACCCTGCTCGTTGCGCTGTTGCTGGTTTGTTCTATCTGGTATCCGTTCTCTAAAATGGGCAGTGAGTTCATGCCGTCTCTCTACGAAGGGGATCTGCTCTACATGCCGACCACCATGCCGGGGATTTCGATCACCAAGGCGCGTGAACTGTTGCAGCAGACTGACCGGATTATTGCCCAGTTTCCCGAGGTAGAGCGGACCTTTGGCAAGGTTGGCCGTGCGGAAACCGCCACCGATCCGGCACCCCTATCGATGTTGGAAACGACCATCATGCTCAAACCTGAGGATGAATGGCGCAAGATGCCGACCAATCGATTTTACAGCGACTGGGGTGAGTCCCTTGAAATCCTGAAAAAACCGCTACGCTTTGTCTGGCCAGAGGAAAAAACTATTTCGCTCGATACCCTGACTGCTGAACTGAATGACGCCATCAAGTTTCCAGGATTGACGAACGCTTGGACGATGCCGATCAAGACCCGTATTGATATGCTTTCGACCGGCATCAAGACCCCGGTCGGAATCAAGATCATGGGCCCGGATTTACAAATTTTAAGCGATCTGGGGGAACGGATAGAGGCATTGGTCCGTGAACTTCCGGGCACCTTGAGTGCTTTTTCCGAGCGGGTTGTTGGTGGCAATTATCTTGATTTTATCATCGACCGGGCCGAAGTGGCCCGCTACGGTCTGACTGTGGCCGATGTGCAGGAGGTGATCCAGGCAGCGATCGGCGGTATGAATGTGACCCAGACGGTTGAGGGTCTGGAACGCTATCCGGTAAATATTCGTTACCAGCGCGATTACCGTAACGATCTTCAATCATTAAACCAGGTGTTGGTGCCGCTCCAGAACGGCAAGCATGTGCCGATTTCACAGCTGGCGAAGATCGAAATCAAAAAAGGGCCACCGGGAATTAAAAGTGAAAATGCTCGGCGCACCGCCTGGGTTTATGTCGATCTGCGTGGCATTGATGTTGGCACTTACGTTAAAACGGCGCAAGCTGCTGTCGGAAAACAAATCAAGTTGCCGCCCGGCTACAGCCTCGTCTGGAGCGGCCAGTTTGAGTACATGGAATCGGCGCGTAAGCGTTTCATGGTCATCATCCCGCTGACCGTGCTGATTATCTTCATCATTATTTACATCAGTACCAAATCGTTGATCAAAACCTCAATTGTCTTCCTGGCGGTCCCTTTTTCTCTAGTCGGAGCTTTCTGGTTTCTCTGGCTGCTTGATTACAATATGTCGGTGGCGGTCTGGGTCGGGGTGATTGCTCTGGCAGGACTGGATGCCGAAACCGGGGTAGTGATGCTGCTCTACCTCGATTTGGCGCATAAGCTCTGGGGGGAGAATGGCCGGATGAATAATCGCGGAGATCTGATACAGGCGATCCATCATGGTGCGGTCAAGCGGATCCGACCTAAAATCATGACGATCTCTGTCATCATTGCCGGTCTGCTGCCGATCATGTGGAGCCATGGAGCTGGAGCTGATGTTATGAAGCGGATTGCCGCACCAATGGTTGGTGGGGTAGTGACTTCCGGAATAATGGAACTGATGGTGTATCCAGTGATTTTCTATCTCTGGCGACAGAGGGGCTTGGATACGTCTGTGGAACCGACAGCACTAGAAGGGTTACACGAATAAACAGGATCTTGGTGGCGAAAGCTAAGAGAAAAAGAATCTAATGACAAATTGTGGCGATTGGATTTGCCGATAATAAGAACCGGATGTTTCACCATTTTTTCGAGAACGACTGATAGCGAACGTGTCTTTTAGAAAAACACGAGAAGAACTTTTACAACTCACGATGGAGGAGTGAAAATGAAGAAACAATTGTTCATAATGATGATGGTAGTTTTGTTGATGGTTCCTGCTGGCGCTATGGCCATGAAGGCTATGGATCACAGTAAAATGAAAATGGGTAAAAGCAGCGGTATGGAGATGGGTGGCGACATGATTATGCTGCAAGATGTTGAAGTCGATGACGTAAAGGCTTCAGCACATTTGATGGACACCAGAAAGAAGATGGCTGAACACGGCATGTCGATGACTCATCACCTCATGGTTGGTTTCATGGCTGACACAAGGAAGAACATTGAAAAAGGCCAGGTTGCGGTTAAGATTAAATCTCCCGATGGAAAGGTCAGTGAGGCCAACAAGATGATGGCAATGTCTGGTCAATTTGGTGCCGATGTCACCCTTGATCAGAAGGGAATGTACACGTTCATGATCGGGACCAAGCTAGCTGATGGCAAGCAGCGGATATTCCATATGTCTTTTGAGAACAATTAAAACGGATTCATCATTGTTACTCAAAGCCCCGACAGAAATGTCGGGGCTTATTTGTTTGTATTCAGTCTAATGCGACAAATTGAATGTGATCGGGTATAATTGAATGACATCAACTAGCTTGAGGGATAACCACTCAGCCAAAAAGGGGGTAGTTATGGTAAATTCGAATTTCTGGACTCAGCAACAAGAAGCTAAACTTCTCGCCTGGCACAGGATGCAGCAGATTGCAGATCAGAAAAAGCCGGCCCCATGTTTCACTATTGCACGGGAATTCGGTTGCCAAGCTTACCCGCTGGCGGAAGAATTGATTAAGCGATTAAATGCTCGGGTTGCGGGAGAACCCTGGGCGGTTATTGGCCGAGAAATCCTTGATGAAGTGGCAGAGATATCCGGGTACAGGGTTGAGCAGATTGAGAAATCTCAGGATACGCCCTCATCGCTTAAAGCCATATTTTCCATGTTTTTGGATAGCAGCAGGGCGGAAGAAACGGAAGTTTTTGCTCATATGAAAACGGTTATTCGTGGTTTTACCCGGCGCGGCAACTGTGTCCTGGTCGGGCGTGGAGCAGTTTTCGCAGCTCAGGATTTGCCAAATTGTATCCATTTGCGTTTGGTTGCGCCCCGTGCTTTTCGGATCCAGAATATTATGCGGGCTCACAAATTGAGTGAGATCGAAGCAGCGAAATATATTGAATTACACCAACAGCAGCGGGATGCTTTTGTGCGCCGATTTGCCGAAGGTCAGTTAGAAGATCCAGAACTTTACCATTTGGTGATTAATAATAGTCGGATGAAAATTGAGAAAATTGCTGAATTGGTTGAGGAATATATGATCAGCTATACCAGCTAACCGCCGTCCGTTCTTAATGCATTGACCCACCTTTTTTATGAAGCAGTTGATTTCAAAGAGACTCCGAAAGAATGCGAGTCTCTTTTTTTGTCAGGATTCTTTTGGCTTTTAACCTGTTGTGCTATAAGAACCTTCCTTAGCCCTTAATTCGGAATTTGTCAAAGATGTTACAGCTTAAAAATATCGATAAATATTTTGCTGATAGAAAAATATTTTCAGCTATCGACTGGCACATCCGCCCAACGGATCGGATCGGTCTTTGTGGGGAAAATGGTGCCGGTAAGTCGACACTTTTAAAACTTCTTGCGGGCCTGGTTGAGAGTGACGGTGGAACTCTGCAGGTTGCTAAAGGGACGACCTTCGGTTATTTGCCGCAGGATGGACTGGTTCACCGAGGACAGTCGTTGTTTATTGAAACCCAGAGTGCTTTGGCTGAATTGCAGCAGATGGAGCGGGAACTTCGTCAGCTTGAAGGTGTTATCTCCGATAATCCTGAAGCTTTTGAACTTGAGCGTTACGCGGAAGTGCAGCAGTTGTTTGAACAGCGTGGTGGTTATCAGATGGAATCGGAGGTTGGTCGGGTTCTCCATGGTCTCGGTTTTAGCGCAGAGGATTTTGACAAGCCTTGTGAAACATTCTCTGGTGGTTGGCAGATGCGGATTGCGTTGGCAAAGTTGTTGTTACAAAGGCCCAATTTACTACTACTGGATGAACCGACCAATCACTTGGATCTGCCTGCCCGAGATTGGCTGGAAGATTATCTGCTGAACTATCCTTATGCCATGGTGCTGGTTTCCCATGATCGATTTTTTCTTGATAAGGTCGTTACACGTATTGTCGAAATCTGGAATGGTCATTTGACGGCATATCCCGGAAATTACAGCCGTTATATCCAGGTGAGAGATGAGCGGATCCTGGCATTAAAAGCGGCAAAGCAGCAGCAAGATGAGGAAATCGCCAGAATCGAAGGGTTTATCAGTCGCTTTCGCTATCAGGCCAACAAGGCTTCGCAGGTGCAGAGTCGTGTCAAGCAGCTGGAAAAGATTGAGCGGATATCCCTGCCACCGCAACGGAAAAAAATTGCTTTCAGTTTTCCAGCACCACCGAAGGGTGGGAGGGTCGCAGTTAGTTTAAATCGCGCCTCTCAACACTATGGAGATCTTAAAGTCCTGCAGCATGTCGATGTTCAGGTGGAACAGGGGGAAAGGGTTGCCCTGGTTGGCCCGAACGGAGCGGGTAAGTCGACTTTGATGCGCCTTCTTGCTGGGGTTGAAGCTCCGGTAACTGGGGAGATGCAGGAAGGTCATAATCTGCTAAAAGCCTATTTTGCTCAGAATCAGGCTGATGAGCTGAATTCAGCACGGGATGTATATGCCGAAATAATGGCTGACTCCCCTGTGGCAATGGTTCCTCGTTTGCGCAATATTCTCGGCGCCTTCCTTTTTTCGGGAGATGATATTGAAAAATCGGTCAAGGTGCTTTCAGGTGGTGAGCGTAACCGCCTGGCACTGGCTAAATTATTGCTGCGCCCGGCAAATCTTCTGTTGCTTGATGAACCGACAAATCATCTTGATTTACAATCCAAGCAGATTTTACTCGATTCTCTGAAAAAATATCAGGGAACAATTGTTTTTGTCTCGCATGATCGCTATTTTGTGGATGCGTTGGCTACACGTGTCCTGGAAGTTGGCGCAGGCAGGGTCGTCTCCTATCTTGGCAACTACGAAGATTTTTTGCGGTCAAAGCAGTCTCTGGGAGATTCAAGCCACAGTATTGAACGGGTTGAACAGCATATTGGAAAAGCGGCAGAAGAGGAGCCATTAATCGATAAAAAAGTCAGAATTAAGGCTCACTCGGCTCGTAAGGAGCAGCAACGCCACGAACAAAAGCAACAGAAAGCGTTGTGCTCGGTGGAAAGTAAGATTGAAACCCTGGAAGAACAACTGGCAAGGCTTGAGCGGCAGATGGCTGATCCTGAGATTTATCAGAATCAGGAACAATGGCGACAAATGAGTGCTGATCATGCTAGCTTGAAAGAAAAATTGGCTGACTGGTATCTGCAATGGGAACAATTGCAAGATTGATGGCAGCCACCTGCATTAATATGAATATCTGTGGAGTTCTGAACAATGATTTTTTTGCCACGTGGTGTGCCGGTAAGGCAGAAGGTTAACCCGGCTCGGATTAATCTTCCTGAGGCGATGGGGAAGTTGCGGGTCAGCACTTTTACGGGCTATCTCCGTTTTGATGCGCCACAATGCGCTGGAGTGATTTTGTTTCAGGCCGGTCAATTGATCAGCTCGGTTTTTGTTGATAAGGACGAAACCGAACGTTTGATTGCTTATGATGCCATAGCAAAAATTTTTGAAGTTTCAATCCTGGGAAATGCAGTTTTAAATATTTTTCGCCTGTCATCAGATCTGGTACTGGGAGTCCATGCTCTTTTGCATGGTCGCTATTTGCAAAAAGGCCAGAATTTGAGCCAGCTTGATGTGCGTACGCAGTTGGATCGCATCAAGAGCGAAGGACTCACTGCTTGCCTGCGTATTTACGCCGAGGATAAGACTGCCCTTATTTTTTATGATCAAGGTTACGCTCTTGGTTTTTTTCATGAAGGCGAAGCGGAGCTGGAACCAACGGCTGATATTTCAAATTCAGTGGCTCGCTTACCTGGGGCAAAGTTGGATTTACTGGAAATCCGCAGTGCTGATGACATTGTTCTGGCGGATCTGATGGGATCGGCCGATCTGGGACCCATCTGGCAGCGGACCCGTAAGTTGCTCCTTGAAGAACGAAGCAAGCGTGAGGAAACGGCTGTTCGGTCGCAAGAACAGAATCAGGAGCGTAAGCGACAACACACCTTGGCTGTCTTTAAAACCATTGCCGGAAATCATATTGGTAAATTCGGGGTGACCCAGGTCGAAAAAGCTTTTGCCGCAGTTGGTTCAGACTTAAGCACAGAAGATCTGGAAAAATACTATGTTGATCTCCAGCGACTTGCCAGGCTGGTTGCCGGGCAGTCAAAAATTTCTACAATGATTGCTGAGATGAAAAAACAAATCACTCATAATCGCTGATTTTGACGTGGTGGGTTTTGGTCGTAAATGGTCAAAAAACACCATGAAAGCTGGTCATTGTTATAAGTTTGAATATAGGTGATGTTTGTTCTTGACCACTTTTGTGCTTTGAATTATATCTATCAATCGGATAAACCATTGTTTTTTTTCTCTACCTTTAGTTTCAGGAGGCACACGCATGAAAAAAATGACCGTTTTAATTTCGATTTTAGCTCTTGTCTTGAGCATGTCAGCTACCGGGTTTGCTGCTGATACCATTAAGCTTGGTGTTGCCGGCCCCCACAGTGGTGATCTGGCTCCTTATGGTATTCCTGCTATGAAGGCTGCACAACTGGTTGTCAAAAAAGTGAATGCCAGTGGTGGAATTCTTGGTAAGCAAGTTGAATTGCTGATTCAAGATGATCAATGTAAACCAGAAATTGCTACCAACACAGCAACCAAGTTGGTGACCGACGGTGTTCACGTTGTTCTTGGTCACATTTGTTCCGGAGCAACCAAGGCTGCTCTTGGTATCTACCTCGATGCCAAAATTCCGGTTATGTCTCCTTCTGCTACCAACCCACCACTCACTCAGAGTGGCGATTATCCTAACTTTTTCCGGACTATCGCTTCTGATGACATGCAGGCAAAAATGGCTGTTGATTTTGCCATTGATAAACTCGGTCTAAAGAAAATTGCTGTACTGCATGACAAGGGTGATTACGGTAAAGGTTTTGCCGATTTTGCTAATAAATATCTGGTCGAATCTGGAAAAGTTGAAGTGGTTCTGTTTGAAGGAATTACCCCGGGCGCAATGGATTACTCTTCCATCATTCAAAAAGTGAATAAATATGGAGCAGAAGCTTTAATTTTTGGTGGTTATCATCCAGAGGCTTCCAAGCTGGTTTCTCAAATGAGCCGTAAACGTCTCAAGACCATCTTTATCTCAGACGACGGAGTTAAAGACGACAGCTTTCTTAAAGTTGCCGGTGCTGCTGCTGATGGTGCTTATGTTACAGGTCCTCGTGATCTTTCCACCCTCCCCCTCAATGCAGCAGCAGTAGCCGAGTTCAAAGCTGAGTATGGTGCTGAGCCTGGTGCTTTCTTTCAAGAAGGTTATGCCGCTGCGCTTGCTCTGCTGAATGCAATAGAAAAGGCTGGTTCTACCGATTATGCTGCGGTTACAAAAGCGCTGCGTAGCGAATATGTTGAAACTCCAGTCGGTAAGATCAAGTTTGACAGCAAAGGCGATGCTGAAGGTGTTGGTTTCTCGGTTTACAAGGTCGAGAATGGCGCTTTCACTGAACTCAAGTAGATGACTCAAAACACAAACAGCGCTGATCTTTGTTGCGTTGTTTGATGAAGTCTTTTCAGGGGGCTGGTAGTTTTACCAGCCCCCTGAAATTTTGTTTGATATCTGAAATTGCAGCAGTTTTCTGGTTATCTGTATGCTGCAGATCACTGTGAAAATCGTCGATATGATTCTATATTGGCATCTTCCACAACAGTCGGTTGTTATTTATGGAATATTTTCTTCAACTCTTCTTTAGCGGTTTAACCCGGGGAAGTATTTATGCCCTGATTGCTCTGGGCTATACCATGGTCTATGGCATCATTCAGTTAATCAACTTCGCCCATGGGGAGATTTATATGATCGGAGCATTTGTTGCTCTGATTGTTGCCGGCGTCTGCACTATCTATGGATTAAGCGGCGTTTCTATCCTGATTCTGGCTGGCGTTATTGCGGTCATCTACGCTAGTGCATATGGTTATACCCTGGAGAAAGTTGCTTATCGTCCGTTGCGAGGGGCTCCGAGACTGTCTCCTTTGATCAGTGCGATCGGAATGTCAATTTTCCTGCAGAATTATGTTTTGCTGGCTCAAACGTCTGACTTTCTGCCTTTTCCCCGGTTGATTCCCGATTTTGATTTCATGGAACCGGTTGCCCATATCATTGGTTCGCCAGAGTTGGTGATTCTGGTGACAACTGTGGTGACAATGATTCTTCTGACCCTGTTGATCAAAAAGACCAGAGTTGGGAAAGCGATGCGGGCAACTCAGCAGGATATGAATATGGCTCGCCTAGTTGGGGTCAATGTCGATCGAATTATTTCAATGACTTTTATAATCGGCTCGGCTTTGGCTGCCATTGGTGGTGTTTTGGTGGCATCTTACATCGGGCAGGTTAATTTTTATATTGGCTTTCTGGCTGGTGTAAAAGCTTTTACCGCTGCAGTTTTAGGTGGTATCGGTTCCATTCCTGGGGCTGTGATAGGTGGTTTGGTTCTTGGATGGGCAGAAAGCTTTGCTGCTGGTTATATCTCCAGTGCCTATGAGGATGTTTTTACCTTTGGTCTGCTGGTTCTTATCCTGACCCTACGTCCTGCTGGAATTCTCGGCAAGGTACGTAAGCAGAAAGTTTAAAGGTTATAGGTATGCTGCAGAATTTAAAACAATCACTTTTGGTTTCCCTCTGGTTTGTCTTTCTGACCTTTCCTCTGATGGTTGTTCGTGTCAACACCATGGATCAAGTGGTTGTGTGGCGCTGGATGAATATGGTCTGGGTGGCTATTGCCAGTTTTATCCTCTCCTATTTCTGGCGCTATATGATGGCGCGACAGCAGGTGAGAAAGAAAGTTGCCGATGAGGGTGGAGAGACCCGCAGCAAGTTCCAATTGTTGCTGGAGGATATGTCCTTTCGCTACAAGGCGATGGGTATAATACTGGTGGCTGCTCTCATCTTTCCACAGGTTTTTGATACCTACCAAAGCACAATTATGATTTCGGCACTGATCTACGTGGTATTAGGACTTGGATTGAATATCTCTGTTGGTCTGGCTGGATTGCTTGACCTTGGTTATGTCGCGTTCTTTGGGGTTGGCGCTTATTCGTATGCGCTGCTGAATCACCATTTTGATCTCGGATTCTGGATCACCCTACCAATTGGTGGCATTCTTGGTTGTCTCTTTGGAGTTCTCCTTGGTTTCCCGATTCTGCGGTTGCGTGGTGATTATTTAGCTATCGTAACCCTTGGCTTCGGGATGATCTTCAAGGTTGTTATGGAAAACTGGGACAGCTTGTCATTCGGGCCAAGTGGAATTGCCAATATTGACAAACCAAGTTTCTTCGGTATGGATTTGAACCTGGCAGATTCCACTGTTTATATCTATTACATTATGATTGCGATGGTGATCTTTACTATTCTGGTGACGAACCGTTTGAAAAATAGCCGGGTTGGTCGTGCCTGGATTGCCATGCGCGAGGATGAGACTGCCTGCGTAGCCATGGGGATCGATATCGCCCGGACCAAACTGTCTGCCTATGCGCTTGGTGCTTTCTGGGCAGGGATGGTAGGGGTTCTTTTTGCCTCCAAAACAACATTTATTAATCCCGCCAGTTTTACCTTTATGGAATCTGCGATCATCCTTTCGATTGTGGTTCTTGGTGGTATGGGTTCAATTTTGGGGGTTATTATCGGGGCATTTTTCCTGATATTGCTTCCCGAGTACATGCGTGCATTCTCTGAATATCGAATGCTGGCGTTTGGGGCAGCGATGGTGCTGATGATGATTTTCCGTCCACAGGGAATCATCTGCAACCTCCGGCAGACTTATCAATATAAAGGTTTGAAGGATAAGACCAACAATGGCTGAAAAAAAGCATAAGCTACTAGAAGTTAAAGGTTTGACGATGGATTTTGGCGGCCTGCGGGCTGTCGACAGCGTTACGCTGGAGGTCCATGAAGGTGAAATCGCCGCATTGATCGGTCCCAACGGCGCCGGGAAAACCACATTTTTCAACTGTGTCACCGGAATTTACAATCCAACTAAGGGCGATATTCTGCTGCACCCTAAAGGATTGAAAACACGTCGTTTAAATGGACTGAAGCCGAATAAAGTGACAGAGATGGGGCTGGCGCGGACCTTTCAAAATATTCGGCTGTTTTCCGATATGACAGTGTTAGAAAATGTCATGATCGGGCGTCATTGTCGCACCAAATCTGGAATTTTTAGAGCGATTATCCGAGATAAAAAGGTTCGTGAAGAAGAGCAGCAAATCGTTGAATCCAGTTATCAACTTCTTGAAAAAGTGGGTTTGGACGGTTTTGCTAATGAGTTTTCCAAAAACCTCCCCTATGGCGCTCAGAGACGCTTGGAAATCGCTCGAGCAATGGCAACAGATCCTTTCCTGTTGTTGTTAGATGAGCCGGCAGCAGGAATGAATCCTCACGAAACGTCTGAGTTGGATCAGCTGATCTGTAAAATCAGTTCAGAGGATAAGATTGCCATTCTGTTGATCGAACATGACATGAAGTTGGTCATGAATATTTCCAACCCCATCTATGTTATGGAATACGGCAAGAAGATTGCTGAAGGAAGTCCTAAAGAGATCAAGGACAATCCAAAGGTTATAGAAGCCTATCTGGGAGAAGAAACTGATGCCTGATAGCGTTGCAAAAATATCGCCCTACGGCGTTGTCGTAAATTTACAGGACCTCGACATCCTTATGTATGCTTTCGCCCCTGAAAATCACTCCGCCTAGTTGGACAAATTTTGCTTAGCTATCCAATTTACTAACGAGATCATTATGCTTAAAATACAAAACATACAGACTTTTTACGGAAACATCCAAGCGCTGAAAGATGTTTCTATTGAGATAAAAGAAGGTGAAATTGTTGCTTTGATAGGAGCGAATGGAGCTGGCAAAACAACGACTCTGATGTCGATCTGTGGCATTACTCCACCGCGTTCAGGTGACATCCTTTTGGATGGTGATTCGATAAAAGGGGTAGGGGCCGATAAAATTGTACAAAAGGGGATTGTTCAGGTTCCCGAAGGTCGCCGAATTTTTCCTGATTTAACGGTTCAGGAAAATCTGGAAATGGGTGCTTTTCTACGTAAAAATAAGCGCTTGATTCAACAGGATTTAAACTATGTCATGACCCTGTTCCCAATTTTGGAAAAGCGCCGCACCCAACTTGGTGGTACCTTGTCTGGAGGGGAACAGCAGATGCTGGCAATTTCTCGTGCGCTTATGGCCAGACCCCGTGTTTTGCTGCTTGATGAGCCTTCTCTGGGGTTAGCTCCGTTGATTATTAAGCAGATTTTTGAAATCATCCGTAAGATCAACAAGGAAAGTAACACAACGATTTTTCTGGTAGAACAGAATGCTAATCAGGCTCTGAAGTTGGCTGATCGCGGGTACGTTATGGAAAATGGTCGCATTACCCTCGTTGATTCTGCAGATAAGTTGCTGGCAAATGATGATGTGCGAAAAGCTTATTTAGGAATATAATGGTTCTGGTCCCTGAATTTATGCGCCCATGAAGGGCGCTTTTTTGTTTATGAGTCTAAGCAGATATTTAACTGAATTTTGCATGCGAGGGGTATTTATAGTACTATTTCTTAACACTTTCTATTTACCCAAGACGGAAGTTTAATGTTTAGCTTATTCTCAACCGTGACAAAAAAAGTCATCATCGGTTATCTGGTGATTGTGGTTTTTAGTCTATTGTCCGTTGGCTATGCCCTTTCAATGCTGCACCAGCAGACCCGTGACACTGAGAATCTGGTTAATGTCGAGTTTCGTACTTTTGAACTGGTGCGTGATCTGCAACAGAATCTGCTGGCTCAGGAAAATATAGAAAAACAACTGCTGATTCTTCGCGACCCAGCGCTAAGTGAGTTACGGCTTAACCGAAATAATGAATTTACCCGCTATGCCCTTGCTTTAAATCGCCCCCCGCTTACAACTGAACTCAAGAACTTAATCAAATTTGTCGAAAGCTATCGCCAGGCTGATAACCAGCTGACGGAGGCTCTGTTCTGGGAAAACTGGACGCAGGCCCAACAGCTATCCAACGAAATGACAGTTCCTTTACGGGTTCAATTATTGAATTATCTGGCAGAATTCAGACAGGAGCAACAACAGGCAATTAATACAGGTCTTGCTCAGCTATCGCAACATACCGGTGATGCTTTTCAAATGACTGTTTTGTTGAGCCTGCTCGGTATCTGCCTTTCGGCACCGGTTTCTATGGCGGTTATCTTAAGTATCCATCGCTCTGTTAAAGAATTAAAAAAGGCAACCCAAAGAATATCTGCAGGGAGATTTGATCATTCTCCCGATTTTTCCGGCAGCGACGAGTTTGCGCAATTGGCTAGTGATTTCGAACAAATGGGGCAGAAACTGAGTGAACTTGAACAGTTGCACCTGGATGCAAATCCGTTGACACTGTTGCCTGGAAATCTTGCGATTGATCGGGAAGTTGAAACGCGGATCGGCAATCGAGAGCCTTTTTCGCATCTCTATATTGACCTGGATAACTTTAAAGTTTATAGCGATCGCTATGGGTATAATGCAGGAAGTGAAGTTCTAGCCAAGGTGGGTGAATTGCTTAAACAGGTTGTTGGTGAGTATGGTTCTTCGCAAGACCTGGTTGGGCATATTGGTGGTGACGATTACGTGGTGCTTAGCAGTCTTGATTCTGGAGAACTTTTGGCGCAGAAAATTATCGATGCCTTTACTGAATTAGTTCCGTCTTTTTATAGTGCAGAAGATCGGCTAGTAGGCTCTTTTGCTGGTGAGGATCGTTATGGGGTAAAACGGACTTTCCCGCTGATGACCATATCTATTGCTGTTATTTCGTCCGACCGCTACGATTACCCCTCACGCTTGGCAATTAGTCAGGACTGTGCGAGGGTTAAGGAGTATTTAAAAATTCAGGAAGGTAGCAATTATATGATGGAAAGACGGAAATAGTGATGAAGCTATTTTTTAGTATATTGATACCCCTGTTTTTTACCGGTTGCGCGGTTCTTTATCCACAACCAAAGCAGGCAGTCTTGCTGGATCAGCAACATTTCAGTCTGGCTTTTGATGAGTTTCAGGAAAATCATCGGCTTGACAGTTTACAGCAGCTTAAAGTGGATTTCCCGAATAGCGTCTGGGCTGCCCGAGCAGAAACAATCATCCTTTATTCACAGGAACTTGATCAGCGTAAAGCGCAAAATGAAAAATTACGTGAATCTGAGCGAGTACAGACTCTTGAGCTTGAACAGCTGAAAAAGCTGAATCAGCAACTGTCGGAGCAGTTAGAACAGCTCAAAAGTTTACTGATCGAGTTGGAACAACATCCCAAGTAAACTTCTATTTTAAGAACAAACCTGTCAGGGTTTTGCTCGCTCGTATTGAACTGGCCAGGGAGAGTTATGCCCAAGTTCCTGCGCAGCATGTACTGGCCAGTAGGGGTTACGTAGCAGCTCACGTCCTAATAAAACCGCATCTGCCAACCCTGTTGCGATAATGTGTTCAGCCTGTGCTGGTTCAGTGATCAACCCAACCGTACCGGTTCCAATGCCGATTTTCTTCTTGATTTCAGTCGCAAAAGAGGTCTGGAAATTCGGCCCGATTGGGATGATTGCATCAGGCACAAGCCCCCCCGAAGAACAATCGATCAGGTCGATACCAAGTTCTTTAAGTTGTTGACAGAATTCTATCGACTGTTCCAGATCCCAGCCACCTTCCACCCAATCGGTTGCCGAAATACGTACAAACATCGGCAGGGTCTTCGGCCAGTTTTCGCGAACGGTTTTCGCTATCTGCAGCGGAAAACGCATCCGATTTTCTAGCGAACCTCCAAATTCATCTTTTCGGCAGTTACTCAGTGGTGAAAGAAATTGATGTAACAGGTAACCGTGGGCGGCATGTAACTCTATAACCTGAAAACCAGCCTGCAGAGAACGGCGGGTTGCTTCGGTAAACTGTTGAGTGATTTTATTTAGATCATCTGCTGAAGCGGATCTGGGGATCGGATGTCCGGGGGCAAAGGGGATTGAACTGGGTGCCAGCGGTTGCCAGCCGCGCTGATCCAAATCCAACGGCTTCCCTCCCAGCCAGGGAACCTCTACTGATGCTTTGCGACCTGCATGGGCCAACTGAATCCCGGCGATGGAACCCTGTTCTTTGATGAAATCGACACTGGGTTTAAATGCTTCGGCGTGTTCATCACCCCAGATACCGAGATCCTCCGGGCTGATCCTTCCCTCAGGGCTAATCGAAGCGGCCTCAGTGATCACCAGACCGGCACCGCCGACGGCACGAGTTCCCAGGTGAACCAAGTGCCAGTTATTGGGTTTGCCATCGGGGCTGGAATATTGACACATTGGTGAAACGAAAATCCGATTGGGGATAGTCAGTTCACGGAGTTTTAAAGGTGAGAAAAGCGGACTCATCTGTTGCCTCCTGTAGAAAAACTATTACTTTTGTGATTATTGCGGTTTCGCTATCCTCGCACAATAAAAAACTGCAGCTACTTATCGTATTTTCACTCTAATCTATTTGTGCAACTAATTGAAAAATAAAGGCAAAGTGATAGTATTAAGGTGTAGATTGAAAATAAAATTATTTTTCACGAAAGAGGACTTATCTTTTTTTCGGTATCTGACGAACTGAAAGCGGGCGGTTCGTCGGATGATGATCATCCCGCATTTTAGCAGAGGAGGATAGCTATGAAACTGGCAAAATGGGATCCTTTTAGGGAGATGGAAGGGATGTTAGATCCTTATTCCAAGTCGTTAGATTGGCCATTTCGTGGTGGGCGTGATTTGAACACAACCGGTGCCGATTGGGCGCCTCGGGCTGACATCAGTGAAACGGATGCTGAATTCTGCATTACAGCCGAGGTGCCGGGGATTAAACGCGAGGATGTGAAGATCAATATTGAAGATCATGTTCTGAGCATACGTGGGGAAAACAAACAGGAAAAAGAGGAAAAAGGGAAAAAATTCCATCGTATCGAGCGCTATTATGGCAGTTTCAGCCGTAGTTTTTCGCTGCCGGAAAACGTGAATGAAGACAAAATAGACGCAACGTTTAAAGATGGGATGTTGACTTTGACGATCCCAAAAACTGAGATTAAAAAACCGAAGGCCATCGAAATTAAGGTTAATTGAACATCGGGTTGCCTAGGAGGGCTGAGATACGTTTAGAAATGGGGCAGGATCCGGCTCCTGCCCTTTTGTTTGTTGGCAGGCTCTATCATTGTCTTCTCAGAGAAATTCCGCAGTATCCAATGTTCGTTCATTTTTGATATCCCCTGTATTGACAACCGATTTTGGTTCAAAGAGCATCACTTCAACTTCCTCTTGAGCAACTGGAAGATGTTCAACCCTGCGTGGAATGATAAAAAATTCACCGGGCTTCAGAATGACATCACGATCCCGTAATTTGATCAACAATTCACCCTTGATAACCATGAACAGCTCATCTTCTGTTTCATGCTGGTGCCAGACAAATTCCCCTTTCAGTTTGGCCAGTTTGACATATTGATCATTCAGTTCCCCGACAACTTTCGGCTGCCAGTGACCATTGAACTGGGAAAATTTATCTTCGAGATTTACTTTATTCATCTGTCGTTTCCTCTTTTATGAGCGGCTGGCGATGACAACCCCGGCTGTTGCCATAATTCCACCAGCTGCTCGATTGAGACGCTTCATCTGTCGCGGAGTCTTCAGCAGTTGCCGGGCGGAACTTGCCAGCCAGGCATAACTACTGAGAACTACAAATAAGACAGTGGTTATAACGGTTAAGATGATGAATATATCCGGCAGAGTTAATTGAGACAGGGAAACAAAGGTCGGTAGAAAACCGCAATAAAAGAGAATAACTTTCGGGTTTCCCAGGGTGATCAATAGGCCACCAATGAAGTTTCCGGACCTGGATGTTGTCACTTTTCTTTTTTCATCAGTCAGATTGGCGTTGCTTAAGAAAATTTTTATCCCTTGCCAGATCAGGTACCCGCCGCCTAGCAGTTTTATAATGATGAAGAAATTTCCCAGAGTTTGCGCCAGGAGTGCCAGTCCGAAGATTGCAAACAGCAGGAAA
>JASJGU010000253.1:0-46752 GCA_033791385.1 Desulfuromusa sp. | reverse complement strand
TTTTTTTTTATTTATTTTCTCCTTTGTTCTTTATATTTTGTGAATGTTTGGTTTTTAATGATGAAAAAAAAACGACCACATCTTTTGCTAGTTAATGCCAATATCGAAGACCGCCAGCAATTGAGACAGCTTCTGGATCCCATGGATTTGCAGATAAGCGAGGCCGCATCAGGTCAGGATGCTTTCGATATTTTACAATCTTCTGTCGTTGACCTAGTCGTAACCGATATCGATATTGGGCAATTAGACGGCTGGCGGTTGACAAGAATTATCCGTTCCGGGATTTATCAATCAGGGAAGTCTATACCGATTATCGTTGTAACTAAGATATGGTGTGAGCGGATTACTGAAATTACTGCCAGAGACTTTGGGGTCAATCAACTGCTATCTTTTGAGTCGTGCGAAAATCTCCCAGAGTTGGTGACGATCTGTTTGCAATCACCTTCCACCGGTTTACAACGCCCCCGTCTACTGGTTATCGAAGACCACTATGAAAATGCGCAACTGGTGAAAAAAATACTTCAGAATCGCTTTGATGTTGAATTGGCTGCCGATGGTGAGAGCGGTTTGGCCAGTTGGGAAGAGAAGCGGCATGATCTGATATTATTGGATTTTATGTTGCCAAACATGTCTGGTTCTGCAGTATTAAAAAAAATTATAAATCTCAATCCAGCTCAGCCAGTGGTTATTATGACAGCTCATGCAACGATAGAGTTGGCTCACCACTTGATGTTGAACGGAGCGACTGATTTTGTCACTAAACCATTTCGCGCTGAGGAATTACGCAAAGTTTGTGAACTTGCCGCCCGGCGCGATGATTATATGGTGAGTAACGCGCAGTTTGCAGCGCGTTTGGACAGTTTACAACAACTGCGCAACCTACTTGGAAATATTGTCGATTCCATGCCCTCGGTATTGATTGGTATTGATCAGGATGAAAGGGTGATGTTATGGAATCGCTGTGCTGCAAATATCAGTGGTATTTCTGAAAATAATGCGAATGGGAAACGACTGACAGAGGTCTGGCCCGATTGCTGTGATATCGATGAGATTCATGCTTCGTTGCAAGGGGGAACTGTTAAGAAAAAGACAAATGTTCTCTGTAGCAGGAAGGGTCAATCCCATTACTGTAATATCACTATCTACCCTTTATTTAGCTCCAAGGTCATTGGTGCGGTCATTCTGATTGATGATGTAACTGAGCAACTTATGTTGGAGGAGCGGATTGTTCAGTCTGAAAAACTTGTGTCTCTGGGGCAATTGTCCGCAGGTCTGGCTCATGAACTCAATAATCCACTTGCTGCGATCATTCAGAATATTCAGGTTGTTAAAAATCGCCTGTCATCAGTGGTGAATGCAAATCAACGCACTGCTGAAGCACTTGGACTCGATTTATCTCTTCTTGTGGAATATGTCAGGCGACGTGATATTGATACGCAACTAGATGTGATGCTGGAATCGGGCGGGCGGGTGGCCAAATTGATTGAAAATATGCTGAATTTCACGCGTCAAGAAGGTTCTAAAAAAAATCCACACAATCTCTCTGATTTATTGGAGAAGGCCATTGACTTGGCTGCGGGACATTACAGTTTGGGGCGGAAATTCGATTTTCGCCAAATTGAAATTAAACGTGAATACTCGCAAAGCCTCCCAATGGTCAAATGCAAAGCCGCACAGATTCAACAGGTTTTTTACAATCTACTGATGAATGGCGCAAACGTCATGGAGGAAAAGCTAAAATCGGTAAATAATTCGACTGATCCGCTCAATTACCGGCCTCGCTTTGTCGTTCGTTTACAGAATAAGAATGATTTTGTCCGGGTTGAAATCGAAGATAACGGTCTGGGAATGGATGAAACGACGCGGAAACATCTGTTCGATCCGTTTTTTACAACGAAGCAATCCGGGCCCGGTCTTGGGCTGTCAGTTTGTTATTTTATTGTTTCTGAAAATCATCATGGCAAGATTGGGGCAGAATCACAATTAGGTGCTGGAACGAAATTTTATATAGAACTCCCAAAAACTTAAGCTTATTTTATATCAATGGTTAATGTTTATTCTCAAAAATGCACTGGGTTATATTTCCAGTGTTTTTTTTGCGAAATATCTTATTTCATTAAATGTTTGAAACAGCGTGAATTCTATGTAGAATAGCGGAATGTAAATGATTGATAATTGACTTTTTTTCTGTTATTGCCAAGGGGGTTCCATTCATCATGTCTCAAATCACCCATGCTACTCGACATTATCTTGACCAGAAGGATGATCTTGCTGATCTGGTTATCGAATTTTTAGAACAGCTAGATGTCGATGTTATTTTTGGTATCCCCGGAGGCTCTATTGAGCCCCTTTATAATGCTATGGCGCGCAGCTCACAGCGTGGGGGAATACGTCCGGTCGTGGCTCGACATGAAACAGGCGCAGCCTTTATGGCTGAAGGTTATGCTCGGGAGACTGGTAAAATAGGGGTCTGCTGTTCGACGACCGGACCGGGAGCGACCAATCTAATCACCGGGGTCTCTTCGGCCTATGTGGCGCAAATCCCTCTGCTGGTCATTACGGCACAGACCTCGCTGCACCTTTTTGGTAAACATGCGTTGCAGGAATCTTCCTGCACGGCGGTCAATACCGTCGATATTTTCCGCTCCTGTACCCGCTACAGTAGTTTGGTTTCGCATCGCGGTCAATTGGAAGAAAAGCTGGTTGCTGCAGTCTCGGCAATGAAGGGAACCCTTTCGGGACCAGCTCATTTAAGCATTCCGACAGATATTCTGGCATCTCCCCGACGCATGGGAGCCCGTAGATCTCTGTTGAAGCTCGATACGATTTTAAATCGTCCCAGAGTGGTGGATCTTGAGGCTCTGGAAGCGCTTCTGGCAGAAATAAAACAAGTAGGGCAGGTGGTCTTGCTTCTTGGAGACGGTTGTGACAACGCCATGGAAGAGATTGTCTCTTTTGCTGAACTGATCCGTGCCCGGATTGTGACCGGTCCTTCGGGAAAGCGCTGGATGGATCATCGCCATCCTCTTTATCACGGGGTGGTCGGCTATGCAGGCCATTCAAGCGGAGATGACGCCTTGGAAGATCCACTTAACGAGCTGGTCCTGGCTGTGGGAACCCGTCTGGGTGAGATGATTTTCAGTGGTCGTAGCGATGATGTTAAGTTGAATGAAAAATTAATCCATATTGACAACAACTTCGAACACTTCTCCCAATCCCCCTTAGCGCGATTGCATGTTTGCGGAGCGGTCGACAGAGTCTTCCATTTTTTGAATGAACAGTTGGGTGAACAAGAGAGAAAAAAAATCAACGATAGGTTTGCTTTACAGGATATCAATCCCAATATCGTGATTGACGATCAAACCGCTTACACCTCTGATACTACACCAATTAAGCCGCAACGGTTAATGCGGGAGCTGTCGCTGAAACTATCTGAAAACAGCCGCATTTTTATTGATGCGGGGAACAGTTGGGCCTGGGCTACCCACTACCTGAGTGTTCCCAGCAGTGGCCTCTACCGGATTGAAATGGGTTACGGTGCTATGTCCTGGGCCATTGGTAATAGTGTTGGCAGTGCAGTCGCTTCGCCGGGTAATCCGACGCTGTGTATAACGGGGGACGGAAGTTACCTGATGAGTGGCCAGGAGTTGACGGTAGCCGTTGCAGAAAAGCTGCCGCTTATTTTTGTTATCCTCAATGACAGTAGTTTGGGGATGGTTATGCATGGCCAGCGATTAGGCGGAGGAGAGGCAATTGCATTTGAATTGCCATGTGTCGATTTTGCCCAGATGGCCAAGGCCATGGGTGCAGAGGCAGAAACTGTAAGAACTATTGATGAACTGGAAGCCCTCGATCTTGTGGCTATGGGAAAACGCAACGGACCGACTTTGATCGACGTCTACATTGATCCAGAGGAAGTTCCGCCGATGGGCGCGCGGATGAGGACACTGAGGCGTGGCGAATGAAATGAAGCCGGATGAACATGCAATGTTCATCCGGCTTTTTTGTTTCATCAATCCTGGTCGGGAACTTCTCGCGGGGGTGGTCCCTGATAGTCAATGTCGTCACACCGCAAGGGGAGGAATGATTCGGGGGGGCGTTCCAGCGCATCAAGGTAGCAGGCGGTGATACCGCTGTTAGTTGACATTAAGCTTAATCGGTAGGCTTCCTCGGCACTAATCCCCTGGTCTGCTACAAAAGCCGAGATATAACCGTTCACGTTCATCTCTTCGCCATACTTTTCTTTAAGAACAACTTCAATTTGATAGGCAAGCGTCAGATGTTCACCCTTTGTGAACCCTAGTTTGATGGCGATTTTTTCCAAAGGTGCAATTCGCTCATCTCCCTTAGCAATTGGACGGGTATAGCCGACAATGTAGGGGCGGCCCTTATAGCGGGCACATTCCCTCGTAACAATTTCATCTGGGCTTGCTCCAGCCTGTTTTTGTAAAAGTGCATTGTTAATAAAGCTGACACTTTCAATTAATGTTCTTTGTGCATAGAGGGGGGAGTCCGATGCCAAGAGGCCGGCACCGGTCGCTGCTGCTGCAGAGGTGCGCATTGTTCCGCCAAGCGCTCCTATCTGATTACACCAGAGACGAGAGTCCGGCCAGCTTAAGCCCATATATGTCGCTTCTACCCAGTCGGCAAATCTTTTTTCAGGTAACCGCCCTGTTGCATGCAGAATCATTAATTGAAAATATGTAAGTTTTCCAACACAGTCTTTATTGATGTCGTAACCGTGGCTGAATGCCCCCTTGCCAATGATCCAGCCTCCCTTGCGCGAAACTATTTTTCCACGTCTGCTGTCCCAAAATGACGTATCTATTTTTGTATTATTCTTCAATGGTGTAATCCTCGTCAGGCAGGAAGGGCATTGCCGTTAGTGGTTTTCCTGACATTTCGAGACCATGTGCCAAGAGTCCTGGTGCCGAGATTAACTGAAACATGCCGACGGCGGCTCTGGGGTGAAACCCGAGATCGGACAACACCGCAGCAACAAGACCGGTTGGCAACCAACCAAGGTTGTACGGATGCAACTGCCCAGCAAGAAGGTTTCCCCATCTCAGTGCTTTTCCGGCTCCTGGTAAAGCGCCCAACCTTTTGGCGATATTTTCACTGAATTGATCGATTGAGCCAAAGCGCACGCCGAACCCTGGGATCGGTTCCCAGTCTGATGTTGTTAAGTTACTCAATAGAAGACTGAATTCAGAGATAAGTTCCTTGGGATCTTTTTTTGAGTTTTTTCTGAAGAAGCGTACATTATTTTCCAAGCTTCCGGCACCCAGATGTTCTCCACTCAAGATGCTCAGCGAAATTGGTAGAAGTTGAGAGGAGTCTGCTTTGCTGACACCTGCCAACATAGCCGCACGGGATGCAGGGTGCCGTGGTCCTGGATTAATAAATGCAATCATCAGTTTTTGCAACAACTCAGCTTGTTTATCGTTTGGCAATTCACCACGAAAAATGAGATAGAGGGTTTCAACGAAACTACATTTTTCTGTCAATTCTTCCAAGTCGTAGCCATGACAACGGCAATTATCTGCAATGTACGGGTTGTTTTCGTTTGGAATCTCCTGCCAAAAACGAGAAACAACTTTAGAGCTGAATTCTGTGTTGCGACTTTTGACTTTTCTTTCATCCATAAATTAAAACCTGTATCGGATTTCAGCCCAGACGTTGCGCCCTTCCAAGGGATAATCATCATATATGGTTATCTTACTCGGCTCAGTGGCATTTTCATCGAACAGGTTTTTAAACGCCAGAGAAAAATCCCAATGATTGTAAATATTTTTACGGGATAGGTTAAGGTGGACGAGAGTGTAGCTGTTCAAATTCTCTCTGGGATCGTCAGTGGCTCTTTTACGTTCTCCTATCCAGCTTAATTGGGTATTCAAAAACCATTGCGGAGCAAATTGCCAGTTAGCATCGAGATAAATTTGATGCACTGGAACATCTGCAACTTGCTGATCGGTGTCGGTATCTTCGGAGTGTTGCCAGGCATAATTCCCTGTGATATCCAGATTTTTTAATGTCTGCCATGAAACTTCCACTTCACAGCCATAGCCTCTTTGATTTCTGTTGTTTTGCGCGGTGATTGTTGATTTTCCAGGGTCTGGGATAAATTCAATTAGATCTTCCGCAAAATAGTAATAAAGACTAAGGATACTCTGCAGATTAAACGTCGGGCGGTAATCGAAGGAGAGTTCAACAGTATCAATAGTTTCGGGATCAAGTTCAGAGTTTCCTAGCGCAACAGGGTTGTTGATAGAAAATAATTCATTAAATGAGGGCGCTCTGAAAGCTTTTCCATAGAGTATCTTTGTCGTGAGGTTGTGGCGAGTTGACCAGACAATGGCGATACGTGGGTTGACCGTCTGGCCAAAATCAGAATAGTAATCATAGCGAATACCACTGGTGAGTTCCCAGTCGGGGGCTAGCTGCCATTCATCCTGCAGGGAGAAATACCATAGAGTCCTATGTTGATTCGCCATGAAGATATTTGGCGTCCCTGCGACGTCTGTCAATGTCCCATCTATCGGGCTGATGCTTCCGTCGATAATCCCGGTACCGAAGTTTTTGGTTTCGCTCTGGGCAGTGACTGAAAAATATTTTAGACCTGTCGCAAAACGTACCTGATGAAATTCAATTCCTGAATGGTTAGTCACGATTTCGATTGCGCTCTGCTCTTGTATCCCCGCGGGGTTTCCCAGCATGCCATCAGTGAAAGTAACAATACCAGCAGGTGGTGCGAATAATTCCAAGTTCCCATCGCTGTTAATCGGTACAGTTGTTCCAGGTGGCAGCAGAACAAAACGACTATCATTCTTTAAATTATAGTAAGAAAGATTGACATTCATGGACCAGTTTTTAATAAATTCATCTGTCTGGTAGGATAAATCGACCAGATGTAAATCATAGTCTTCTCCACCCTCAGGATCCAAAGCCAATGCAGCGCCAGCGCCCAAGCCTGCGTCGTCCTGTTTCCAATACCAGTGCCGGAAACGCCAGTTTTTGTAACTGAGCTCCAGGTGTGAATTAAATACATCGTAGCGGGTACTCAATTCGCCTGGAGCCAGAGACGCTGAGGTGCCAAAAATATTATCAAGGGTTGTTTGCAAATCAGATGTTATATTTCGCCCACTGTCCCCATCAGTTTTTAGCCACTCCAAGGACATAGCAACATTCCAGTCTCCCCAGCTAGCGCCATGTTGTAACCATATATCTTGTGTATCAAAAGAGCCTGATCTCAAGCCGATTTCGCTATTCATGGACTCGGCATCTTTGGTGATAATATTAATGACACCTGCATAGGCATCGGCACCATAAATTGCCGAACCCGGGCCGCGGATTATTTCAACCCGTTCGATTGCAGAAACTGGGAGTTTAAAATCGAAAGGCCTTCCGCCAGAAATGGTTGGAAAAGCAATACCGTTCATCAGGATCAATACTTGAGGATTGAAGGTGGTGTGGATGCCTCGAATGGAATAAACAGAATCGAGCCGTCCCTGGTTTGATACCCCCACATGTAATCCTGGGACAGCTTCCAGAACTTCATCAAGGGTTGTTGCGCCCATTTTTCTGATGTCATTAGCAGTGATAACGCTGGCAACTGCAGGTGCCTTGTAAATTGGTTTACTGCTGCCCGTTGCAATACTGACAAACTCCTCATCACCGTATAACGCTTCCAACCCGACCCCCTCAAGTTGGTTTGCCTCCCTGGACTCAGTTGACGCAGATGCTATATTGCATCCGATCAACAAAAGCACGATTAACCAGCTCATTTTTCTTTTCATGGGGATCTCCTGATTCTCGGCACGCACTTTGTGCCTTTTCCAGTTTTGACCTTCTCAAGAAGGTACTGAATATTTGCGTAAATATTACTTTATTTAATTGATTCTAGTATGTTGCGATGAACCTTCGTTTCTCAGCCCCGCTTGTGAATGTCTGATCCAGGCTCCCATCCTGAATAATCGGTAGCGGGATAACGATGCCGAAGGTTGAACCTTCATCAGGGGAACTGTTGACCGAGATCTTTCCACCCATCAGTTCACAAAAACCTTTACTGATAGCCAAACCGAGTCCGGTTCCCTCGTAACTGCGGGTGCTACTTCCATCCACTTGTCGGAATTTTTCAAAAACAATCTCCAGTTGATCGGCTTTAAGACCAATTCCAGTGTCTTTCACTTCAATTGATAATTGAGTTTCCGTCAGCCATGAAGACAGGACAATCTGACCGCTTTTGGTGAATTTAGCCGCATTGCTGAGCAGATTGAGAATGACCTGCAGAAGTTTTTCCCGGTCGATGCTCAGGGTTGTTTTTTCATTGTGTGATTCGACTGTTAATTGGTTGTTGTTGTAGATCATCATCGGAGCGACTGTTTCAACCGCTTCAGTAATAATTGCATTCAGATCTATAGTTTCCAGATTGATGTCCATTCGCCCAGATTCGATTTTGGACAGGTGGAGGATGTCATTAATCAATGTAAGTAATCTGTGCGAACTGCTGAGAATGTGACCGATCTGCGCAACCTGCTCATCTGCCCCCATAAAATCGAGTTCCTCCTTGACAAGATCAGAGTAACCAATGATTCCTTGTAAGGGGGTGCGCAATTCATGGCTGATGTTGGCCAGGAATTCTGATTTGTGTCGATTGGCGCTGAGTGCCGCATCACGTGTCTCGGTCAGCTCGCGGGTCTGGATTTGTACTTCAGCTTCCAGTTTCTTTCCGTATCTACGCAGCTTTTTGTCGCGATCTTCCAGTTTTGACATCATGCTGTTAAACTCGTTGGCCAGCTTGTTAATTTCTTTAGGGCCTTGTAGCTCAGCGCGAATGTGGGCTCCCTCAATTTGATTTTGATTCATGACCTTGATCAATTGGTAGAGTGGTTTGGTCAGGCGTTTAATCCCAAGATTAGTGAGCGCGATGAGGATAAGCGCAAAGGTCAGAGCGATCAGGATATTGTTCAGAAAAATATTGTATTGCAGAGCCTTCAGGGTCGCTTTGTCGAGAACTATGTAGGCATAGCCAATGAGTTCTTCTTCCAACGTGGTGGAAAGAAACTCCTTGCGGTCATCGAGGGGGCTATTTTGGCGTCCGGTGATAACCGGAACAGCGATATGCCAGGCTTGGTTGGTTTCTCGGATTACTGTAGCAGTACTGCCGGTTCGGACCTTGTCAAAAGATGGAATGCCTTGCTTCGTGTCTCCAAGGGACGCTAAAAGTTTGAAATCGGTTTGATAAATTGCCGCATGGATGATGTTGGGAAAACTTAAAATTGTATTGAGAGGATCTTGAGCATTTTGCGGGCTGGCATAAAGCAACGCAAGCAAGCTTTGCGCTGCGAGGGTGTCGGCAATTTGTAGACCTTGAGCAACCATCAGCTGGGATGCCTTGGTGCTGGTGACCCAGGCTGTTGTCACTGATGCGGCGAGTGCCAAGCTGAGGATGCCCAGAGTGACAATCCCCAGTAGCTGCGCCTTGAAGCCGGAAAACACTATAAATAGTCTGTTCAATAAACTCATATCTATCCTCAGCCCTTTCATCGGGATGGAAAGGTTAAGTCAAAATTGCGCTGTTGCTGTGGGGTAAAATTCAGCCCCAAGTGGGCCGCCGTACGTAGATTGACAGCAAGTAATAACTTTTTGACCGGGGAGATCAATGGATCAGCTTTGCCTTCAAGGTGCAGTAGTAATAAGTTGGCGAGTTCCTGACCCATGCCATAATTGTCTGGATACATGGAAAACAGGACGCCACGTTGAACATCTGTCGGTTTACTTGACAAAATCACCAGATCTTTATCCCAGGCTTCACGCAGCAACATTGGTAAAACAACCTTGTCATCAGCGCTGATTGAATCAAGTGGCAGCCAGATAGCATCGGTATTGCTGTTTGCCGTACGTAAAATTTTCCGATAATGGAGCATCGCTTCACGTAAGTTTTTGGCAGGAAACGTCATTAACTTTAGACCCTGTTGTTTAGCTGCTGCTTCAGCCAATGGAATCATCCAGGAGTTTGTTTTGGGTGAAAAAACAACTGAGAGAGTTGTGATTTTCGGAGCGATTGACTTTAAGGTTTTGAACTGTTGCTGTGGGTCAGCTGACAGGCTGATTCCTGCTCTTCCATCCGGAATATATGGGAGGGCGCCAAAAACAGTCGGCAGTCCGCTTTGGAGTTTTTCTGCTGTTATGCTCGCTCGTTTTCCCAAGGCTATGATTGCGTTACAATTGGTTTTGAGAAGCTGTTTTTTAAGTTGGCTTTGCGCCTCCCCATTTTTTATCGGCATGGGATGAATATTTAACTTTTCTTCGGAAGCGATTCCAGCGATGATCTTTTCGAAAATTGTGTTATACGGGGCCGAAACCTCAGGATAGAGGATGCTGATATTCTCTCCTGCCCAGGCGGGGGAAGAAAATAGGATGAGAGTGAGATAGAAAAAAAAATGCCTGGGTAAACTTGGTAGATTACCGATCAAATGGCGTGCGAACTGTAACATGCCGAATATGATGGAGTTGATGACGTGGTGATAACTTGTCTGCATAGTCAGCTGAAGCCAGTGATTTAGAAAATATTAAAATTAATTATTTATAATGTTTCATACTTGCTTGCACGGGTCAACTATTTTTTGGATTATCTAAAAAAGGGTTAAGTCTGTCATAGAAAAATAATTTCACTGGGAACGCATCTATTTGTTAAACAGCCTAGTGTCAGTTATCCATTGTTGGGGAAATTCTTCGGAATTCTTTTGAAAACAAGATTGTAGAGACCAGTGTTGGTATCCCGTATCAGGATGATCCGGAGTTGGCTATTGATATGCTGCTGAGAGTTTTGGATCAATTTACAGTGATCTGCAAAGATCCGGCACCGTAAGTTGGAATCGAGGCTTTTGCCGATTCTTCAATTAATATTGGGCTGCGTTACTGGGTGCCAACGAAACAATACTATCATCTGCTTTATCAAGTGAATCTAGCAATTCACCAGGCATTAGTTGAGGCCAGAATCACAATTCCATTCCCACAACAGGATGTTCATCTAAAGGCAAATGATCTGGAACAAATGACAAAAATTAACTCTTGATGGATGTTATTTGCTCTGCTCAGACATGCTGAAACCTTGCAACTGCTTCTGCAATTTGCTCAATTTCAATATTTCCGAAAGCCAGACGTAGGTAGGGCTCCAATCCCGGGCCGAAAGCTTCTCCTGGGAGGCAGATCAGATTTGCTTCCTCAACCAGCCATTTGGCCGCTTGGCGTCCCGTCAGATCTTTCCATGGATGTTTGACCCAGGCGAAAAAAGAGCCACTGGCGATGAGTTTAAAGTCTGTTTGTGCTGCCAGAAAATCGGTCTTGAAACAATCATGTCGCTGCTCCATGGTTACGCTATTTTTTGACACCCACTCATCCAGATGCCGACAACCGAATTCTAATGCCAGCTGTGCTGGTCTGGACTGGCAGACCACCATGCTGTCCTGAATTTTCAGTGCTTGCTGAATAAACTCATCATTTGCAATCAATGCCCCACAACGTAGTCCCGTCAGGGCAAATGTTTTTCCAAAAGATGCAATCTGGATAAAACTATGCTGCCAATCCGGTCGGTTGAACAGGAAATGTGGTGTGGTGCCGATGAAGGCATTGTAGGTTTCGTCCAGAATCAAGCTGATGTTGCGTGACTGCGCTAACTCAAAAAAAGCTGTGATCTGTTCAGCAGGTATCACGGTTCCGGTGGGATTACTTGGTGTCACCAGCAAAATTGCTTTGGTCATTGGGCCGATCAGGCTGCTGATCGTTTCCAAATCAGGTTGACCAGCAGTCGCTGGGTCAAAGGGTGCATAAACGGGTTTGATGCCAAGAGCTTGCAATCCCATGAGATGATCAAAATAAGCCGGAAGTTGGACAATGACTTCATCGCCCGGTTCACAAAGAGCAGAAATGGTCAGCCAAAAGGCCTGACTGGCGCCAATGGTCAAGCAAAGTTGGCTGGGTGTGGGAGCCCCCTGATAGTGTCTCTGGTACCAGGCACAAACCTCACTTCGAACCTCAGGAAGTCCTTCATCCGGGCTGTATTTGAAAGTTTGAGGATCATCAAGGGAGTTTTTTAAATGTTGGATTAACTCCGTTGCTGGAGAATAGCTGGGGACTGCCTGGCAAAGGTCAACCAAGGGTTTTTCGGCAGGAAAAACACGCCCAGATAGCCAGCTTTTGACCTCAGTGATCGGCGGCGCTTGGATCTTCCTTATTTTATGGGTCACTCGCATCTGAATTAAGTTTCCATGTTGAAACGGCACTTCTCCACAACTTCCAGCGTCAATCTGTGGCCATGTTTGTGGACAGGTGCAGGTTATGCTCTGCGGATAATCTCTACCAACAATTCACTGGCTTTGACCATGTCATCCACCGCAACCTGCTCATTGATTGTGTGAACCTTGGACATTCCGGTTGCCACAATGACCGTCTCGATCCCGTGGCCATTGAAGATATTAGCATCTGAACCGCCTCCTGCAGCACGAATTTCTTGCGGACGATTAATTGCTGCACTGGCTGCATGAATAATCTGCAAAATCGGAGCATCCTCAGCGACGCACATCGGGGAGAAATCTTCCTTTAATTCAAGAGACATGGACGCCTGCTTGGTTTCTGCTCCAACACTGATTGTTGCTTTAGCAACTTCTTCTTCAACGATACTGATAATGAGTTCAGTGTGCCTGCGGAGCTTGTTGACATCGTGGCTACGCACTTCTCCACGCAGACTGACCCGGCTGGGAATAATGTTTGAGGCAAGGCCACCATGAATTGTACCAATGTTTGCAGTGGTTTCCTCATCTATTCTACCAAGAGCCATTCTGGCAATTGCCCGGCTGGCGATTTGAATGGCAGATACCCCCTGCTCAGGGCAAACTCCAGCATGGGCTTCATGACCAAAAATATCAATGGTGAAACGGTTGGCCGCTGGCGCACGGTTAATCACAATATCAATTCCGGTTGTATCCAGCGCCACGCCACGTTTGGCTTTCAGTTTTGAAAAATCAAGTTGCTTTGCCCCAAGCAGCCCCTGTTCCTCACAAATGGTCACGACAACTTCTAACGCTACATAGGGGATTTTCTGCTCATGTAAAACTTCAATTGCTTCAATGATTTCGACAATTCCTGATTTATCGTCACTGCCGAGAATTGTCTCACCGCCGCTGGTAAAAATACCGTCGTTAAGAACCGGCTGAATATTTTCTGCCGGGGTGACTGTGTCCATGTGGACTGAAAGGAGTAATGGCTCACCGGTCTTTGTTCCTGGAAAACGGGCAATCATGTTCCCGCTGTCGCTGCCAATTTTTTCACCGGCATCATCAAATTCAATTTTGGCTCCGAGTTCTTTGAAGCGTTTCTCAAGATAGTTCGCTATTGCGGCTTCTTTGAATGAAGGGCTGTCAATAGATGCCTGCCGCATAAATTCATTACAAATTCTCTGCTTGTTAATCATGATTTAAATTCCTCAATATTGTGGATGGTTTTATAATTAAGTATACGGTGCAACTACCTCATGTTATCCCCAAGCTGTGGATCTGGCAATGCTGAAAAGTAGAAAAATCGGTGATGGACAGAGGGTGGTTGAAATGTTACAATACTCAAATTAAATAGTTGAAGTTAAGTATATGCTAATCAAAAGTTAAGGCCTGTCGATGATTTCAAAGCAGGATTTCCAGCCTCCACGTTATTCAGTCAAGCCACGCAAACATAAGTCAAAAATGCGTCAGATGGTGATGTTAACTCTTCTGGTATTGTTTGTCGGTGTTGCTTTATTACTCCTGAGTAGTGGCCCCAGTACGGAATTGGCCGCTCGAGAAACACCAATTGTGGTTAGTTCCACCGCTGTTCTTCCTGCGCCACCTGAACCGGTCCGCGAGGAAACAAACAATACGGTTCCTGCTGGATCTTCAATTACTGCTCTTTTGGGCAATTATTTTACTGCGCAGGAAATTTATAATCTGGACCAGCAAAGTGATAAAATTTTCCCGTTCACTAAGATCATTGCCGGACAACCATACCGTATATGCACCATTGATGGTCAATTCAGCAGCTTTATCTATGAAATTGATGCTGAAGAACAGTTGCTGATCAGTCGTGAAGCCGAGCAGATCAACATGGAACGCCAACTGATCCAGTATGACGTGACCACAGAGTTGGTGCAGGGAACGATCACCTCAAGCCTGTTTGAGGCTGTACAAGAAATCGGCGAGGACTCAAAATTCGCCTTTTTGCTTGCAGATATTTTTGCCTGGGATATCGACTTTATCCTTGATCTTCGAGTCGGTGATACGTTTCAGGCTCTGGTAGAAAAACGTTACCGAGAGGGGCTGTTCGCTGGGTACGGTCATATTCTCGCCGCAGAGTTCATTAATCGGGAAAAAATTTTTCGTGCGGTTCGATTTGAAAATGGTGACCAGAGATCCTCGTATTATAATGAGGTCGGTGAAAATGTTCGTAAGGCCTTTCTTAAGGCCCCTGTTTCTTTTACACGGATCTCCTCTGGTTACACTATGAAACGACTGCACCCGATTACTAAAACCTGGAAGGCGCATCCTGCCATCGATTATGTCGCTCCGGTTGGAACCCCGATAAAAACTGTCGGCGACGGGAGTATCTCTCGCATCGGTTATACTAGTGGAAACGGTAACTTTGTCGAAGTTCGCCACAGTAATGGCTATTCAACCCTCTACCTGCATATGAGGGGGTTTGCCCGTGGGATGAAGCGTGGTAAGCGAGTGACCCAAGGGCAGGTGATCGGTTATCTTGGAGGGACTGGAATGGCAACCGGTCCGCATCTCTGTTTTCGTATGAGACTCAATGGCGCGCCGGTCAATCCCACAAAACTCAGGGTTCCGGCAGCAAAATCGGTCAGCAAGGAACATCTGGCAGAATTTCAGGCTTTTGCGACCCCACTGCTGACGCAGTTGAATGAGAACCGTGAAAGAACTTATGTTGCCAAACTCGACCTGTCATCGGCTGATTCTGTGTCGGAAAAAGCTGATTGACAATGGTTGCGTAGCTAGCTTTTGACTGTTGATTTAATGTCCTTTCCTTCTTAAATATCCAGACAATTTTGAACTGCCGAGTTCAGCCCTCTCGTGGTATTCTGAACGAGTTACTATTGGTGGAAAGTTAGCTGCACTTTTATGGGAGATTGTCATGCTGATGTTACAGCAGCGTCAACAGATCGTTGATTATGGTTTGAAAATGGTACGATCTGGTTTGACCACAGGTAGTGGGGGGAACTTGAGTGTCCTCTCTGCTGCGGAGAATCTGATTGCTATCAGCCCCAGTGGTATAGATTACCATGATGTTACTGTTGCGGACGTTGTTGTGGTTGATCGAGCGGGTCACAGGGTTGAAGGGGAACGTAACCCTTCGAGTGAATTGGGTTTTCATCTGGCTCTCTATGTTGCCCGTAGAGATATCACTGCTGTTGTTCATACCCATTCGGTCTATGCGACGACGCTGGCCTGCCTGCATTGGGAGCTTCCGGCGGTTCATTATTTAGTTGCATTTTCGGGAGATAAAGTTCCTTTGGCTCCCTATGCTACTTTTGGCAGCGACGAATTGGCTGATAATATTATTGCCAGTATCGGTTCTTACAATGCCGTCTTGCTGTCCAATCATGGCTTGGTGGCCGTTGGTAAGGATATGAAAAATAGCTTCAATGTGGCTGAAGAGATTGAGTTGGTTGCCAGAATCTACTATCAGGCAAAATCACTCGGTCAACCTATACTGGTGGATGCTGAAGAGATGACACGAGTAACGGAGAAATTTGCTAGTTATGGCCAGCAGGATGAATTGGCCTGCTAAATGAAAAGTCAGGAGAGCCTGTGAACCAACCAATAGATATAAATCTTTGCATCAATAATCAGCAACAAATTTCTGTGATTGATATCTCCAAAAAAGGGCGTCAGAAGCTTCGTTCCCGCCAGTATGTCGAGGCGCAGGAACTTTTTCGTGCCGGGCTGGAAAGAGAACCAGAAAATCCCTATCTGTTGTCGGGGATGGGAGATGCTTGTCGCGAAACTGGCGATTTTTCTGAGGCTGAATGCTGTTACAGTTTACTGTTGCAGGTTGATAAAAAAAACCTGTTTGCTCTACGTGGTCTGGGGGATGTGTGTAAAAAACTGAACCGCCATCAAGAAGCTATTCAGCTGTGGGACAGGTATCTTGTTTTAAGGCCGCAAGATAAATTTGTTATGACCCGGATTGCTGATAGCTGCAAAAATCTGCTGCAATTTGAGCGTGCAGAACAGGTTTATCGGCAGATTTTGAAGAGTTCTTCCGCTGATCGCTTTGCCTTGACCGGCCTGGCTGATCTCCAGCACCGTTTGGGTAAAGATGCAGAAGCTATCGAAACTTACGAAAAGGTACTCAAGTTCGAGGAGAATGAGCTGCATATCTTAACGATCATCGGTAAACTTTGCTGGCGAATTTCTGATTTTAAGCGTGCCGAAGGCTATTTTAATCGGGCGCTTAAAGTTGAGCCAAATAACCCCTATGCGCTTTACGGGCTTGGTAACTGTTATCGCTGGTATCGTCAATATGATAAGGCGCTTGAAACCTGGCAAAAAATTTTGCAGCATTCGGAGGGCAACCAAGCCCTGTACACTCGGATGGGTGATGCATATTGCAATCTTGGTCAGTTTAAAGAGGCGGAAAGCAGTTATCAGAAATCACTGGATTTTGGTGAAGAGCTGTTTGCCACCGCCGGTCTGGTTTGTCTCTGTAGTGAGCGCGAGGATCTTGAAAGGGCAGCGCATTTTTTCTGGTTGCTGGTGACTGCAGATGCAAATGCACCCAACCAGATCGAGTTACTGATTAAGCGCTTTGTCCGCTTCGGGCAGCGAGAATCGATGCTGGTACTGTTTCACTACCTATTGTCGGTTGGCGGTGAAAATCAGGCGGTTTTGAATGAGATAGACATCCGGCTCAAGCGACTGACTTAAGTCGTTCAGCCATTTAACGCTATGAATTATCTGGCCCATCTTTATTTTTCTGAACCAACCCCACTTGCCTGGTCGGGCTCACTCATGGGGGATTTTGTCAAGGGTGCTGTGCCTGTAAGCTTTCCTGCCGAATTGTCCAGACATGTGAAACTGCATCGTTATATCGATAGCTTGACTCAACGAAATGAGCTGTTTCAGACGAGCCGGCGCCGCCTGGATCCCCGCTTTCGCTATGCACGCAGTGTTCTGGTCGATATGTTTTATGATCATTTCCTCGCCTGTCGCTGGGAAGAATATTCCAATCAGTCGCTTGCCGAATTTTCGCAAAATGTTTATCGCGGTTTGCGGTCCTGCTATGCTGTACTCAGCCCTGGATTGCAACAGCAGTTGCCGCGCATGATCGAGTATGATTGGCTGACCTCATACCGCAAGCCGGAGGTTGTGCACAGAGTGTTACAGCGTCTGGAAGAGCGGATTAAACATAAGATTCCATTAGCAGCGGGTTTCTCCCAGCTCGAATTATGGCGTGAAGAATTGGAAAACGATTTTACTGCTTTCATGGATGAAGTGCAGCAGGTGACAACCGTTTGGAAGCGGGCAAATTGAAATTAAATTTTTCTGGAGGGATTTATGGGTCGTGCCGGTTGGTACAGAATTATTCCGTTTGCCGCTTTTATGGCATTTATTGGCGTGCAACAGTTACTGGAATGGTCGGTAGCCAAAGGGTGGTTGGAGCTGAGCGCGCAGCAGATGCTTTATCTCTACCCGCTCAAAACAGTGCTGGTGACCGGCCTGCTGCTCTTTTTCTGGCGTAAGTATTCTGAGCTGAACTTTGCCGATTTTAAGAATCTTATCCATACTGTAGCCAGTATTCTCCTTGGACTGCTGGTTTTTATTCTCTGGATCAATATGGATTGGGGCTTTGCGACCCTTGGTGAAAGTAAGGGTTTTGATCCCTTTCTGATTGATGATGATACAACCCGTAATCTGCTGATTTTTTCCCGTCTCTTTGGCGCAGCACTGCTTGTTCCAGTCATGGAAGAGCTGTTCTGGCGCTCATTCATGTTGCGCTATGTAATCACCGCTGATTTTAGCAGCGTTCGCATCGGCACCTATACCCTGACCTCATTTCTGATTTGTGCCGTTCTGTTTGGCCTGGAACACAATCTGATTTTAGCTGGAATTATGGCGGGCGTTGCCTATAGTCTGCTGCTCTACTGGACCAAAAGTATTTACCAGTGCATCCTTGCCCATGCTGTGACCAATCTGGTGTTGGGGATTTATGTCCTGCAATCGGGGTATTGGCAGTTCTGGTAACCAATACATTTGACAGGAGGATGAGGATGAAAACTAAAGTCCGAGCTTTGTTGGAAAGTGTTGGGAAGATAAAGGTTTTTACTCCAGCGATAATTTTAGCCTTCCTCGGGTTTGTGGTTGCATACCAGTTTGTCGGCTTGGCTCCGCCCCGGGAAATCGTCATGGCTACCGGCTCCTCTGGTGGTGCTTATGCCAGCTATGGCAAGGGTTACTCTGAAATTCTTGCCCGTGATGGCATCACTCTGAAGCTGGTCAATACTTCCGGCAGTGTAGAAAACCTTAAATGACTTAAAGATGATACCAATAAAGTGGAATTAGCTTTTGTCCAGGGTGGATTGGCAACATTGGCTGATACTGATCGCCTGATGACGCTGGGAAGCCTTTTTTTCGAATCGCTCTGGATCTTTCATAGTGACCGCAACGATCCGCAACGGCTGGGTGATTTGAAGGGGTTGCGGATTGCTGTTGGAGCGGAAGGCAGTGGAACCAAAGCGCTTGCTCAGGAGCTGTTGACGATAAAGGCTGTGACCAACCAAAATTCCACGTTATTGTTGTTAGATTCTCAAGATGCCGCCAATAAACTGATGAAGGACGAAATTGATGTGGCCTGTTTTATCGGTAATCCCCGGTCGAAAACAATCATGTCACTGCTTCGTTCCAATAGTGTGAAACTGCTGGGGATCAACCGTGCTGACGCCTACGCAATGCAGTATAAGTACCTTCGTGTCCTGAATCTGGCAGAGGGGGTGATCGATATTGTGCGAAATATCCCCCCTCAGGATCAAGCTCTGGTTGCGCCGTCTGGACAACTGCTGACTCGTTCTGATCTGCACTCGGCACGCCATTTTCCCAGCGCTATTGACCATTCTGGGTTGCCAACTTTTTGAGCCGCATGAAAACTATGCTGTTACCCCTGCTGACCCTCTTGTTCCCGTTGTTCAAATTCATGCCGGCTATCTATCGCTGGCGAATGCGTTCCAGAATTTATCGTTGGTATGCAGAACTGGAAACCATTGACAGCGCTATGAATCGAGAGCAATCGACTGAAAATGTCACTCGCCATATTGGTCTTCTCAATACTCTGGAACAGAATGTGTGTAACATATCCGTGCCCCTCTCTTTTTCGGAAGAGCTGTATCAGTTGCGGCTGCATAGCAATCTGTTGAGGGAAAATCTGGGGAAAATGGCCGAGAATACAACAACTTCTGTATCGATTTCAGGTTGTGTCGTTGGCAAACAGTGGGGATCGACTTTACTCAAATGAAGCTAACTTACTAAAAAATTATAGAATATTACAGAGATCGGCACACAATCTATTAATCAACACAATATTAAAATGGAAACTGGTTAAATTAAATGTGGGAGTGTCCATAGTTTTCCTAGTTTTTCACAGGAGTCGAGACAATGGAATACAAGAAATCGGAACCGATCCACGGTAAGCTTGATGGCCGCTATACTACCTTTTACCAGTACGAATTCCCGCGGGCCACACGGAACCAGGGGAGATTTCTGCCGCAGGGAACCGTGCGGTTGCGGGAATTTCTGTACTGCGATAGCGGGCACGGCCAGTTGGTACAGATCATTTTGATCACCCAGGAGGATCTGGCCAGAGGAAACGAACAGAGGGTTCTGGTAGATAAAATGCTCAATATTAACCGAGAGGACAAAAAGTTTAAGGATGGGGTTCTGACCAGTCAGGAATTGAGTGGTGAAATCAGGGAATACGCTGGCAAAAAGTTGATTTGTCTCAGCAAGATTCTCGCCGAGCAGGAAAAAATTGGGCTGTTTGCATCGGCCCGGCGGGTAAAAGACAGCAAAATGAGAAACCGCCGGATCAGGCACTGGAAGATCCGGGTCCAGATCGCGGTGATCTCGGCACTTTTTGTGCTGGGTCTGGCCAGTGGTGGTCTCTTGCAGAAGTACGGTTTTTTCGACCTGGAGAAGAACACCTTTTACCAGAACTATATCCTAGTCTCTATCGACAAGGTGGAGGCAGCCATCCACAAGCTGTTTCGCTAAAAGGGGAGAGCTGTTCCATTACTTGATAATAGAAAAATTTGACAAAGAGCGCTACCATCGCTATTAGTAATACATTGATTTTCTGCTGGGTGGAGGGGCCATGCTGAATAACAGAAAAAAACCGCTAAATACAACGCCGTTACTTCCAAATAGATTTCTGGAAGTCGGCGTTTTTTCTTTTCAGCGTAAAACACTACAATTTAGAGCTGGAGGGTGAATGTAATATGGGGGTGTCCCTAGTTTTAAGCCCATAAGTAAGTGTAAGGGGCACATTTTAATTATCCAGTATTGGATGTTAACATACTGAAATCGCAAATCTTACATTGTAAGGGGAACCAAACATGATATTCATCACAAATCGATTTCCTAAACAAAGCATCCGCACTCGCATCGGGCGTAAATTTGATTTTGATTTGAATAATAATGCTGCCAGCAACTCGGTCTATTTTTGTGAGCGGACGGGGGATGAAAAATATGCCGAGATTGGCAGTATTGAGTTCTTGAATCGACTTAAAAATACCAAGTGTCGTCAGATTCTTATCTACATCCATGGGTTTTCCAATTTGCCGGAGGATGTCTTTCCCGCTGCTGCTGAATTTCAAGCCCTATGTGATCAAAAGAAGAAAAACGCAATTCTGGTGATTCCCATTGTTTGGCCGTGCGATAACGATTTGGGAATTGTTCAGGATTACTGGGATGACCAAAAGGCTGCCGATCAGAGTGCCTTTTCTTTTGCCCGAGTGATGGAGAAATTTATCGCCTGGAGAAGCTCAGAAAAATATAACCCGCAAGGCGATCCCTGCCTGAAAAGAATCAATGTGCTGGCTCACTCCATGGGAAACCGGGTGCTGCGACAAACCCTTGTCGCTTGGTATAAATATGATCTGCCAAAAGGGCTTCCCCTGATATTTAGAAATACTTTCCTGGTCGCTGCTGATGTTGTCAACGAAACACTTCAGGAAGGGGAGTTGGGTGAACTGATCTGCCACGCATCGCGTAATGTCATTGTTTACCACGCATCCGATGATCTGGCGCTAAGAGCCAGTAAAGCATCCAATCTGAAAAACAATATTGCATCACGCCGGCTTGGCCATACAGGGCCAGAAAATATCGATAAAACACCAAGGAATGTCTATCGGGTCGATTGTGACGATGTCAATAATCTTTATGATAAGCCAAAAGGGCATTCGTATTTTCTGTCAGGAGAAAGCAAGGGGACAGCGGGAAAGGTGTTTGAACATATTTTTGCCTGCCTGGAATCTGGCCGTGTTTACCCGGATGATGAATACCGCAGGTCTTCAATCGTAAAGTTGTAAAGGTCGTTTTTGCCAAAACATTACATACGCTTGGTTGTTGTTATTCCTCTTTAAAATCGGATCGTATAGAGATAATGGAAAAACCTTAGAGACCCTCTTCGAACAGGATGCTGGACAGGTAGCGCTCACCGGAGTCTGGCATAATCACCACAATATTCTTATTGTTAAATTCCGGCTTTGCCGCAAGGCGTGCAGCAACTGCCGTTGCCGCTCCGCAGGAGATACCGGACAGAATACCCTCTTCTTTGGCCAGTCGTCGGGCAAATTCGATCGATTCTTCATTGGTCACTTGTTCAACTTGGTCGACCATTTCCAGATCGAGGGTGTTGGGGATAAAGCCGGCCCCGATTCCCTGAATTTTATGTGGTCCTGGTTGCAGGACTTCACCGGCCAGATGCTGTGTGATGACTGGGCTGTCGGCTGGCTCAACCGCGACCGAGATAATCTGCTTCCCTTTGGTCTTTTTGATGTAGCGCGAAACTCCGGTGATGGTTCCGCCGGTACCGACTCCGGAAATCAATATGTCGATCGTTCCATCAGTGTCACCCCAAATCTCAGGTCCGGTCGTCTGTTCGTGGATTGCTGGGTTAGCCAGATTTTTAAATTGGTGCAGCAACAGGTAATGTTCGGGCTGCGACGCTGCCAATTGTTCGGCCTCAACAATGGCACCAGACATTCCTTTGGCACCGGGAGTCAGGACCAGCTTGGCACCAAGGGCTTTAAGGACCTTGCGCCTTTCAACACTCATAGTATCTGGCATGGTCAACGTAATTGGAATTCCTTTGGCTGCAGCCACAAAAGCCAACGCAATTCCAGTGTTGCCGCTGGTTGGTTCGATAATCTCCATGCCCGGTTTGAGGGTGCCGCTTTTCAACGCATCCCAGATCATTGCAGCTCCGATTCGGCACTTGACCGAGTAAGCCGGGTTACGTCCTTCAATTTTACCGTACACATTGGCTCCGTTCGATATGACCACATGATTCAGCCGGACCAACGGGGTTTTACCAATCGACAGTGAATTGTCAGTATAAATCATACTCATCATCTTCTCCTTTGCACACATACCTTCAGTGGTGTTTTGTTTGATCAACATGGTCGTTACTGGGAAAAATAAACTAAAGTATTAAGATGTGATTAGTATCGTAGTTAAACATAGTAAACAAGTCAAGAATGTGACAATAATATTTTCGTTGTCTCGTATGGAATGTGGAATAGTAATGGCTTGGTCAAAATTTACTACATTTGACATCTATCCGAATTGTTCAACAACCAATTTTAAAAGTAAAATCCTTATTTGAATTTGTCGTACATTTGAATGATCACAGAAAAAAAATATAAATATCTACTTCACTTTTATTTGTGTGCACAAACAACTATCTGACCTATAACTCTGGTTTGCTCCAATATCCTTGTAAAAACAGATACTTGAGACACATTAACGCTACTGATAAAACATCAATGATAAAAAATAAACTAACGATTTGGTTTGCAGATTGTTTTTTGATCTAACATGCTGTTTTATATGCGAAATTTAAAAATATCTCTTGACAAGAAATTCTATTTCGATAGAATGAGCTCACTACGCCCATTTAAAGTAAATAAATACACATAAGCGAAAGGAGTGCGTTATGCAATGCCCTATCTGTGGAAGTTATGAGCAAAATACTCTTGAAATGCAATCTGAACAATTTAAAGAAGGGCTGGTTGAATGTTCTGTTTGTGACAGCAGTTGGTCGGTTAATCATGGTCTTGCTGAACTGGTTGTCGATACGCAAGTCGCTTCTTTTTTAGAAGGACAGAGTGAAAGCGTTGAGGCGGATGATTATACTTGGGCTGCCTGATACGCTTGCAGTAACGATTTGTTACACAACCGGAATCAATGTCGGTCTGGATATTTACCAGAGGAGCTCGGTTAGCCCCGAATGAATAAAGATTATGCCCTAGCAAATCTCTAATCCAGCACAAAATAAACGGCCCAACTCATTTGTAAGAGTTGGGCCGTTTATTTCTGATGAACTTTGTAACCCAATGCTGGCGGCTTACAAGTCAGAGCCGATAATATATGTCGGCTGCAAAATAATTTCGAGTCCTTACAAGGTGACAACCCGGCATGTATCGCTATTGTTGACCCTCCGCCTGGGTAGAGTTTTTAACCCTGTGGCTTTTTCATACGACGCCAGCTTCCAAGTGTCTCCTCTCGACAAAAAGAAACAGCCGATAATATCGTGCTGCGCCAGACCCTTCAATTGTCCCATCTTTTGCAACAGAATATCTATATATAGATGGTTTATCTCAACTATTAAGACGTTTATACTACGTTACAGACAGAAAACAAGGAACACCAAGATTGTTCCTAAACTGAACAATAATTTTAGATAAAGCTTTGGAATCATTACTTATTATGAACGATTGATAAACTTCGTAACACACGAGATCGTATCGAAAGGCAAAAGGAAAGAGAAATCCATGACCAGTCATATTTGTTCACAAATGCAAGTTCTCTTTGTTGGCCATGGCAATCCGTTGAACAGCATCAGTGACAACCAGTATACGCAGGCCTGGGCCGAACTCGGTAAAAACCTCCAAGCCAAAAGCAATTCTGGCGATTTCAGCCCACTGGTACATTTCGGAGACAAGCGTGACCGTCATGAATCCCCAGCGAATCATTCATGATTTCTACGGTTTCCCTGAGGCACTGTTTCAAGTCGAATATCCTGCTGCCGGCAACCTTGAACTGGCTGAACAAGTGCTGATCTCCTCGCACCAAATCCGGTGAACTTCGATCGTCAGTGGGGACTTGATCACGGCACCTGGAGTGTTTTACGACATATTTATCCACAAGCCCAGGTTCCAGTGATTCAGTTAAGTCTTGACCTGCGAAAAAGTGCAGAGGAGCATTTTCGCCTGGGGCAGCAACTGGCAGCGTTGCGCAACGAGGGTATTCTAATGGTCGGTAGCGGTCATATTGTCCATAACATTGCCGCTTTTAATTGGCAAAATTCAGCTGTCGTACCACCGGACTGGGCTGTCGACTTTGAAGGGTGGAATCGTGGTAAACTGTTAGCGGGAGAAACTGCGGCACTTGTTGACTACCGAGAAACGGGCAGGTTGGCGTCTTTGGCGGTTCCGACTCCAGATCATTACCTGCCGCTGCTTTATATTGCAGCGTTAAAGAATCCGGCTGACAAGATCAGTTTTCCCGTTGCAGGTTTGACGGTGGCAGCATGTCGATGCTCTCTGTTAAGTTTGGCTAAAAATGAAACCTGTCTGAGGTGTTCTTATGGCTGAAAAAAACATACAAGACCGCGCTCAGGGAGCAATCCTCGGGGCTTTGATTGGCGACGCACTGGCACTTGGGCCGCACTGGTATTACGACCTTGAAGAGATGAGACGTGACTACGGTGATTGGGTTAGTGACTATACTGATCCGAAACCGCACCGTTATCATGGCGGCCTGAAGGCGGGTCAGCTTTCCCAATCCGGTTATCTGCTGAAGATGATGTTGCAATCCTTGGCCGACTGCGGCGGGTATGACGAAACAGACTTCTGTCGACGACTGGAAATGGAGCTGTTCCCGCAACTCGATGGCACTCCGATGACCGGTCCCGGAGGCTTTACCAGTCAATCAATCCGCGAAGCCTGGCGCCGTCGGGTTGAGCAAAAGTTGCCCTGGAGACAGACCGGCGGCCACGCAGATACCACCGAAGCAATCGAACGCACCATCGCCATTGCGGTTCGTTACGCTCGAGAGCCTGCTAAATTGGCCACGGCAATCACCAGCAATTCCGTCTTAACTCAAGTAGACGATACGGTGGTCTCGATGACCGTTGCCTTCGGAGCGGTTTTGAGCCTACTTGTCCAGGGACATCAACTCGACGGTAAACTTTCCACCAAGCTGATGAAGCTGGTCAAAACTGATCAACTGCCATTCCATGCGGTGACCAGTGACAACTTGCAACCACCAAAGCCGGGTGACCCCGACCCTCCACGGGTTGGTCGCTTTGCCTCCCCTGATGCGTTGCTGTCTCCATCCTATATGGCGGCCGCTGCAATTGACCCGGATGTCCGCATTGAACCTGCCTGGAAAGTATCTATCGTCTACGGTATGCCCTGTGCCATCTATCATCAACTGCCAGCAGCTTACTATCTGGCCGCACGTTTTCATAATGATTTTGAATCTGCGGTTTTGCATGCCGTCAACGGTGGGGGACAAAACCAGGCGCGGGCGATTCTAACGGGTGCTCTTGTCGGAGCACAAACGGGCATATCAGGAATCCCACAGCGATTTTTGGATGGATTAGAAAATTCCGTTCAGCTCTTTGCACTTGCAACACAGGTTACAGAGCAACTTTAACAGGCATGCGGATTGGGTGGACGTTCTGTGAGTATGAAAAAAGGGGACTGACATCATTGTCTGTCCCTTTTTATAGTTATAAACTTGCCGGAAGGGGCCAGTCGGTTTCAAATCCCGGTGGGTAGAAATTTTCCTTGGTACGGTTAAAATAACCATATTGAATCCGTGGAATTTCTTTTTTAACTTGATCCAGCATCTTCTTCATCCCAATTCCAGAATCTTCAACATCCATCGATTTCCAGTAGAGGAGGGGGTCGATACTTAAGTTACGCATCTGAATCATGTCGATTCCGACTGCGTCAACCAATTTTATCAATTGTGAAATTTCATCTTCCCTATCGGTAATCCCCGGGAAAACCAGATAATTGAGCATGGTGTACAAACCATGCTGTTTTGCCCGGTGAGCAGATTCAATCACATCTTCAAATCGGTATTTGATGGGTCGATAGTAGGCGTTGTAAAAACGTTCCTGAACTGAGTTAATTGAGATACGGATCGAATCAATACCTGCTTCTGCCAGCTTATCGATGGCCTCTGGGATTGAGGCGTTTGAATTGAAGTTGATCGTCCCACGAGAGGTTTGTCGTCGCATTTCTTTAACGGCTGCAGCAATTGTATCAGCCTGTAATATCGGGTCTCCTTCACAGCCTTGGCCGAATGACACAATGGAATTTTCTGCAGTTTTAAGGTGCGGGACGGCCACTTCGCAGAGTTCCTCTACAGAGGGAACAAAAGTAAGGCGATCCTGGCTGGCCTGGCAGCTGCTTGGCTCATCCTGTAACGAGATACACCCGACACAACGGGCGTTACAGGCTGGTGAGCAGGGGAGAGGAGCTTCCCAGCGGCCGAAGAAGAGATTCTTTGCAGCAAAGCAATGGTAATCGAGAGCACAGCGGGAGAGTTGTTTAACTAAACGGTTATCCGGTTGATCGGCTACCCGTTTGCGTACCAAGGGTTCAAGTTGACGATCATCAAAATATTTCGGTTCCCACTGCTGGTTGCGATCAACCCGTACCGCTGCAACATAAAACCGCTCTTCTTCAACACACCAGCCAACAGCGGTATAGGACCAGAGGGTCAGCTCGACTTCTTTTTTCGCATACTCTGCTGCGGGCAACAGGGTGCGGGTAAAGGCTGGATTTGTAAAAGCTGACACCGCCTGAGCTATTCCACCCCCCCAGCTTTCCGGCAAAGAATCGATTGTCTTTTGTTGCCCAGTACGTCGATCAAAACCAATCGGTGGGGTTCCCGGAATGGTAAATAAGCGGCTCCCTTCCGGTAGTGGAATCAGATCTTCAGCTTCCGGTTTACGAACACTCATCCCATTCATTCCCGCCATTAACAGTTCGGGATGTTCAAATACTTCGCCGGTTTCGTCTGCCATTACGGCTAAAATCGTTTTATGTCTGCTCATTTTATGTTGGTCCCTTTCACGTTGGGGAGGATAGCATAAAAATATCTTAGCTTGGATATGGAATTTGAATAAGTTATTCTCCTGTCATGCGAACTTTACTCACCACCTTGCACAGTAAATATATTCATGCCAGTTTGGCGTTGCCCTGTTTAGCAGCGTACTGCGGAGATGCTTGTGGAGAAATTCTGATCCACGAATATACCGTTAATGAACCGAAAGAAGCGGTACTGGCACAAATTGTTGCCTGCGATGCCGATGTGATTTGTTTTTCGGTGTACCTGTGGAATCGGGTTGCGACACTCGATCTTGTGGATTGCCTCAAACGAATTAATCCGCAACTGAAAATTGTTCTTGGTGGACCGGAAATATCTTTTGAGGAAGAAACATTTTTCAGCAGCTGCCCGGTGGATGGGTTGATTTGTGGGGAAGGTGAAATTGTTTTGCAATCCCTGCTGTCTGCCTGGCAAAAGGGAGAGAGTCATGTGCCGGTAGCGGGGTTAAGATTGCCTGGACACCCGGAAAATAACGGCCTGAGTCTGCTCGACTCACTCGATGACATTCCTTCACCATTTGCTGCTGGATTAGTCGATCTAACGCGGGGTCTGGTCTACTACGAAAGCAGTCGTGGTTGTCCTTACACCTGTAGCTTCTGTATGAGTGCGCTGGATGATCGAGTGAGATCATTCTCTACCGAACGGATTGAATCTGACCTGAAAATATTGATGGACAATCGGGTTGCTAAAATTAAATTTGTCGACCGGACGTTTAATTACCATCATCAGCGCAGCCGGGACATCTTTAATTTCATTTTGCAGAACAATCATTCCAGCCATTTTCACTTTGAGATTGGTGCCCATTTGCTTGATCAAGCCACTTTGAAATTGTTGGAAAAGGTTCCCAAAGGGGTGTTCCAGTTTGAAATCGGGGTGCAATCAACCCTTCCAGAAACCTTGCAGAGGGTCGGTCGTAAGGCTTCTCTGGAACGGCTGGCGGAGAATATTGGTTATTTGAAGCAGAAAACCAATATTCACCTCCACCTTGATTTGATTGCTGGACTGCCGGGGGATGACTATCCGCAGTTTCTCAAGTCAATCGACTGGACTTACGCACTGGGTGCGGATCATTTACAAATTGAACCGGTTAAATTGTTGCCCGGAGCTCCGTTACGTCTTCAGGCAGCAGAATGGGGAATCAAATTTAACCCTAACCCTCCCTATACAATTTTATGTTCGAATGATCTAAAATTTATTGACCTGGAACGGCTGAGCGGGATCGCTAGCCTATTGGATCTGTTGGTTAACAGTGGTCGGTTTTCGTATTTGATAAATAAATTATTCAGGGATTTTTCTTGCTTGTCGCTATTTCTGGAAGATCTGGATGCTTATTGGCGGGACAATAATCTTTATTACCACCGACGGTCATTACGGGATCTGTATCTGGAAGTTAATAACTATTTGCAAAGGCGGTTTGCCGGCGCAAAACTGCGAGAATATCAAGAACTACTAGGCCGGGATTATGCCCATCACGAGCGGGTGGTTGGTGGCTCAGCGCCTGTTTTTTTTAATACTGAGCTGGATGAGCAGGAAAGTAAGTCGGTTCGTGAACGCATCAAACAAGAGCTCACAGGGCTACAACGGAGCGGTAAAGTTCAATATTTTTCTGCTGTTTTTGAGCAGCTAGCAGAATATCCTGGGCGGACAATTTTGATTTATCTTTACCTTTCCAAGTCTTCCGCTGGTTTGCAGGTGAAAGAACTGGTGTTGTAGAAAAAATATGCAACGATCCACAGGGAGGTCGTTGAACTGCGAAGATCTATTTCGATGCGTGGGCAGGTTTGCCTAACTGGAAGGTTAACCCAACTGAATATTGAAGGTTATTGTAAGGTTCAGGAAAATCTAGCAAGTGACGGATATCGGCTCGTAGGGCAATTAGATTATCCAGAATGAAATACTTGATTCCACCACCGTAGTTGAATAACAGGTGATTTCGATTAGAACCAACATCGGGAGAGGAACCGATAGCTCCTAATCCTGCAGCAACATAGGGGACAAGTTTTTTATCGGGCCAGAAATGGTAGAGGGCATCAAGCCGGTAAGTTTTGACTTCTGTGTCTGTTGTTGATGCATCTTCTGCATCAGCATCGGTGCTGGTGTAAACGCCTTCAACGGTCCAGTTCTCAGTGAGATTGTAGCCTATACCAACACCCCAGAGGCCGGAGGAATCTAAAGATTGATTCCCTTCGAATATCTGACTGCCGAGCATAGGTGAAATGGAATAGGCACCGGATTGGTTCTCTGCTGCGACAGGTAGTGAAATACAACATAGTAATATTGTCAGATAAATTATTTTGTTGAGCATTTAAAGTGCCTTTCTGAATATTCAGTCTGTTTCAAGCGAGACAGACTGTTTTCATCGCTGTCCACCTCATCAGACTCACTGACTTGCCTGGAGATTCAAGCTGAAGTGATTTAGAGTGCTATTCCTATTGAGTTATCATTATTAAAGCGCTAGAAAATGGGGATTCATTTGTCAACGAGTCTAAATCCTGAAAAATCTGCTCCCAGCTGTCCAGACAAAACAGAACGAAGAAGTCACAATCAGGAGCAAGTTGTTGCATCGAATCGTGAAGATCTTGGCAAAAAGTTTTACTGATCTGGCCATCGATAAAGGTCAGATTTTTTAACCGGGGAAGATCTGTCATAGTCAGAGGGATGGGAGCGAAACCCTTCTCTAATAATTGATTAGCAACTGCGGTTAAAAATATCCCCGAGAGGGATGGATTCTCGTCGGCTTCTGTCTCTGGCTGCGACAGGGAAAAAGGGAGATCCTTGACGAACAATTTTTGTAGAGACTCAACCTGGACCAAGCGATGATCAACGAGATTCAGGTCATTGATTGAGATAATCGGTTGCAGGTGGCTTGATTGGTTCGCACCGACCGCACGGTATAGTGATGGTGGATTCAGTAATAAAGAATCGACAAATAAAAGTTCTGGGTAGTCTAAAAATGAATAGATTTGGCGGGAACGTATTTTTTCTGCCCTTATCTGTTGTTTTTTTATCAGACTGTAACCCAGTTGGAAAAGGTGCATTAGATAGGTGTTGTGAAATATCTGTTCGGCTGTGTTGATATCAGTCCCGGCAAGAAATTCCAGGGCTAGATTGAGAGTGTCGTAAGTCGCCTGAAAGGTTTTTGCAACATCAGCAGTTTCAGCAACATCGATATTGTCTGCACTCATCTTGCGATTGGCTAAAAATAACAGTTCACAGGCTGAAGTATGGTCAATTCCGCTGTTAAGAATTTCGGCAAGCAGGTTGTGTGGTTCAGCCCGAGCAAGGAGAGCTGCTGGGTTCTGATTGTCAGCTTCAAGGTAGAAATCGCTCTTCCCTCCGGGGCTGAAAGTTTCAGGGTTTATGTAACTATAAATTTCCTTTGCTTCGATGCTGGGGATAATTCCCAGATCAAGTAAGCGATTGCTCCGAGTCTGGTAGACTTCTTCTTCGAGGACTGAAAGGTTTTCACCGCGGATCATCTCCATGATCATCAGATAGCTTTGCTGTTCTTGACCTTGCCAGATAGTTAAAATGGCCCCGATAACTTTAGCCGCATGTTCGCTGGAATATTCAATATCGTAAATGCCTTCCATGCGTTTGGCATTTTCGGCATCATCATCATCGTAGGCTTCCAGGCCGCGAGTGATGATCAGGTGTTTTTTGAGAAATAAGGTGAGGAGTTCAGGTTCCATCTGCCGAGCAAGTTGGCAGACTTTTTCCTTTCCTGTGCTCAAAAGTAGTTCCAGCCAGTAAAGTGAAAGAACCGGGCTTAAATTATCCTCATCCCAACAGTCAAGATCGAGCAGGGTGGTCAACTGTTCGGTACTGGCCAGCGCGATCAGTTCGGTGGAATATTCTGCACCAAGTTCGTTGATCGTGAGATACAGCTCTTGAGGATGAAGTTGAAGCACCAGTTTTTCAACTTGCTGCGCATTGATAATCAAATCGTATTTTTGTTTGCCCTGCGCTTGATGGATCATGTGTAGCTGTTCGTCTGTAGTCAGAGCATTATATTCTGTCAGAGATATTTCCCGACCTTGACGCAAGAGAGTCAGGTGCCCGACTTGGCGTTTTGTTGGGAGGTTGATTTTTGTCATGTTTGTTGCTCCGATTTATAAAATCCGCTGAAAAATTGCCACTCTAATGCAGACAGAAAAAATGTGCAATCAGGATCACGCTTAGATGAGTGTTAGAGGCCTTTCTCTTCTCATTCTTGCTGGGAATTGCTAACCTTGATACCTCCCAGTCTTAAAACAGGTGACTCGTGACACAATTTTTAAAAAATTTATCGATTAAAACAAAATTGACCTTGGCTATTATGCTGTCCAGTGCGGTGTTGCTGGTTATAATCAGCACTATTGTCCTGGTCGCAGGAATTTATACAACCCGGACTGCATTGACCCAGGAACTTAGGATTCTGGCCAGTACACTTGCTTCAAACAGCCGTCAGCCCCTTGTCCTGGGTAAATATTCTGAAATTGATGCGTTGCTTGCGTCATTGACTTATCAGGACAATATTCATGCGGCTTATTTTTTTGATAAAGGAGGAGTGCCGGTTGCCGAATATTTGCATCAGCACGATTCCCAATTTGTTTTGCATGCGCTTCAAAGTGATTTTAAGGAAATAAATAGATCTTTTTGGACCGATTCAGCTACGGAACAGCAACTTTCCAGTCTTAAGCATTTAAGTATATTTACTCCGGTTTTTTATCAAGGGAAGCAAGTCGGTACGCTCTATCTATTGAGTGATTTAAACCGTCTTTATGGTCATTTGAGTGGCGTGGCATTCGGGATTATCCTCTCCTTGATGCTGATGATATTTCTCTCCTGGCTGCTTGCAGGGCGTCTACAGAAACCGGTTTCTGTTCCGCTATTACAACTCGCGCATTTGATGGAAAATATTTCACAGGCGAAAGATTATTCTATTCGAGCCGAGAAAGTGAGTACCGACGAAATTGGCGTTCTGGTTGATGGTTTCAACCGGATGCTGGAGCAGATTGAATTGCACCAAGCTAGTCTGGCCGAGCATCAAACGTACCTGGAACAGACCGTTGCCGATCGAACCGCAGAATTATCTGCTGCAGTGACGGCTCTTGAGCAGGCCAGGCAGCAGGCCGATGCGGCCAATGAGGCAAAGTCACATTTTCTTTCGCGGATGACGCACGAACTGCGAACACCACTAATTGGCGTACTGGGGATGAATGAATTGTTGTTGCGCACTTCTTTGAATGAGCAGCAGCGAGAACTTGTCGATACGGTACAGAAATCTGGAGAACAATTACTGCATCTGATCAGCGATGTCCTCGATTTTTCCCGTATTGAAGCGGGGAAGATGCAACTTGAATTCACTGAGTTTGAACCCTATCGGGTGGTCGAGGATGTCGTTAAGTTGTTGTCCGCTCAGGCGCATGAAAATGGGCTCTTGCTCCTGAGCGATATTCCCTTGAATGCTACGTTGAAAGTCAGGGCCGATGCAACCAGAGTTCGTCAAATCTTGATGAACTTAATTGGCAACGCGATAAAATTTACTCCCAGCGGATCGATTACTGTCAGTTTGAATTGTGTACAACAAGGTGAACGCAGTGGAACTTTCTTTTTTGAAGTCGTAGATAGCGGCATTGGTATGACTGCAGAAGTTAAACAGAAGATTTTTGATAGTTTTTATCAGGTCGATGGTAATGGCTCTGGAGCTAAAACTGGTACCGGGTTAGGGCTTGCAATAGTCAAGCAATTAATCGATTTGATGGATGGACAACTGAATCTATTCTCAACCCCTGGGCAGGGTAGCAGGTTTCAGGTCATGGTTACATTTCCACTGGTCGAAAAAGCTTCGCTACAGAAAGGTAGCAGTTGATGAAGCGTTTTTTGGTTGCTTTGGCAGTTTTATTATTTTTTGGCGGAGGGGTGTTGGTACTGCTTTGGTTTGGTCATTCTTTTATCTCTTATGCCTCCTCTCAGCATAGTTTGAGTGTCGATAAACCCGAGCATCAATCGTTGCTTTTGGGTGCTCAGACTATTTTTGATTTACAGGGAAGCGGTTTTAATCAAGAGACTTTAGTCAGTTTGTTTATAGATGTTACCAACAGTGAAGCAATTATTGGTTCTTTCCCTTTGGAGGGAATCTTTCATGCCAGTCTGTTACACGATGATTTTCTTTATTTAGCCTCAGAGGAAGGTGGGCTGCAGGTTTTGAATATTAAGGACCCACAACAGCCCCAATTGCTTAAAGAGTATTTAACTGGTCGAACGATCATTGATATCTATCGCAGTGGGAATTATCTTTTTCTTACCTGTGGCAAATTGGGTATATCAATCATGCAGCTTGGGCAGGACGGTTTTCTGGATCATGTGACCGATATCTCAATGGATGCAACTGCAAGCATGTGCCATTTGTTCAACGGTTTTCTGTTTGTTGCGGCTGGTTCAAGCGGTTTGTTGGTTTACGATGTTCGACAAACTGAACAAGTTGAACTGGTACGGACGATTAAGCCCGGTTCGTCTGTTTCAAAGCTGGCGGTGTCGGGTGATTTTCTGTATCTTCCTGTCGCTGGGAGACAAATCGAAATCTACCAGCTTACCGAACCGCAAGCACCTCTTCTGGTCGGATCGTTGAACTTATCAGAAACGCCATATGATCTGGTTGTTCATCGGCAACATTTGTATGTTGCAACTGAGAGCGGTGTTGCTCTGTATAGTCTCGTAAATACCCTTCAGCCTGAATTGTTGAACAAGTGGGTTGGTTTTGGTTCAGCGAAAAAACTGTTTACGGGATTGGATCATGTTTATGTCTCAGACAGCTTTTATGGAGTGCGCATTCTTAATGCCGAAGTTGAAGTTTCTTCTGGTTTTATCAATTTGAATATAGACCCGCGAACGATCTCTGCAACCGCTAACTACTTATTTGTTGCTGGATCTAATAAAGGATTGTTGATTGTTGATAAAAAAGCACTCTTGTCAAGACAGGTTATGCAAACAATTGATACCCCTGGCAGCGCACATGACCTTTTTATCAAGGATAACTGGATGTATGTTGCAGACTCTCGGGGGGGGGTCTTTTTGCAAAATCTTGACTTTCAGAAGGTGTCTTTAAACACCATAAGTTCGCGGCGGAGTGTCGCTTTTGCTGTTCATCAGGAGTTTCTTTTCGTTGCCCAGGCAAAGATGGGGATCGAAGTTTTTGATATTTCTGAACCTGGCCGTCCTGAATCAGTTGCCGTCTGGCCGAATCTGCGGGCTCTGCGTCTGGCAGTTGTCGGAGGTTATCTCTTGTTGTCGAAGGGGGCAGGTGGGGTTGAGTTGATTGACGTCTCTGATATCCAGCATCCGATTAGCAAAGATGTTTTGCCTGCTATTCATGTGTTGGATATTATCGCGGAGGGTAGTTTAATTTATATTGCCAGCAATAAGGAGGGCCTGCTGATTTATGAGGTCACTGTTCATGAAAAATTCAAACGCTTGAGCGGTCTTTTAACTCCCTTTCCGATGAATCAGTTTGATCTTAGTGTGGCTGTTCAGGTTCAAAATGGTATCGCTTATGTTGCTAATGGACGCTCTGGTTTGTTGGTTGTTGATGTGAGAAAACCCACAGAACCAATTATTCTCAGTTCGATAAGCATCCCCGGGATCTGTAAACAGGTTAGGGTGGTGGATAATAAGGTTTTTATCACGAGTCACCATGGTGGCATCAACGTTGTTAATATTGAAGACCCGGAACGGCCAATTTTGTTGAATAGTATCCCTCTCCCGGGATTGTCGAGAGGACTGCAAGTTATTGGTGATCTGATCTATGTGACTCAAAAACAGATGGGGGTGACTGTTATCCCTGTTCCTGTCGCGGCTGATAAAGTCAATATTATATCGAAGCAACAGATGCAGGTGACATTATTATCACCAAAATTCCCGGGTCGTTACAGTTTGCAGATTAGTAATCAACGGGAGTCGGTGGTCAGCGATGGGGTGGTTCAATACCGGTGATGTTGCGGTTTCCGCTTCAAAAGTTATAAGTTAATCCTGCCCAGAGTTGACGACCTAGTTCGTAATTGTAACCGTAAACTCCAGATTGATAATCGTAATTTACTCTGCGGTTGAAGACATTGTATATGTCCAGGGTCAGGGTCATATTCTGCTCTGAAAACTGCGGAGATTTCCAGCTTAAACGCCAGTCAAAAAGCACACTTCTTTTACTTTTTTTCTTTTCATAGATGTATGAATCCTGTTCAGGATTGATATTGCTTTGCTGCTTTTCTCTTGTGTTTAGTAGTTTCCAGTAGGCTCCTCGATATTTGGTCGTATTGGTAAAGGTAATATTATAGGGTAATTTAGCAGTATAGATTAAGTTTGCTATGACTGGTCGATTGAAATCTGTCTTTGGAATCTCATAATAATAAAGTTCATCACCTTTATACCAAATTGTTTCTGCAATATCATCCTCGTCAAGAGTTTCAAAGTAATCATCATGACTGGTTGTTGTTTCTTGCCAGGTTGCATTAATTTCTAAAAAGTGATTTATCCACGATCGCTGCCAACTTAATTGGAGACTTTTGTGCTCTGATCGTCCAAAATTGTTGATCAAATAAATATCTGGTTCGATGCGGTTCGGATCGACAATTCTGTTTCGTGCAAATTCATCTTTATTCTTTTTTTCCACGTATTGTACCTTGAGTTTACCGCCGAGAATTTTTTGAATTATCCCTAGCGTTAGTTCGTCACTGTACGGTGTTTTCATCCCCCCTGTTTGATAGCGGAAGGTGATTGGCCGCGGGGAGGTATCTTTCCAGTCGCTATTATTATCGTCTCGCTCCTGTTTGACAACTTCAATGTCTTCATAAAGTGCATGCGTAAGCAATGTGCCACTATAATAGCGGTTTTTCCCAGCAAAAAGTGTTGTTACCTGATTGCCAAAAATATCTAGGGAGATGGCAAATCTAGGGGCGATATTGGTATTCTTGGTGAAATCATCATAGGATAACCTAAACCCAGGGACGACTTCCAAGCGCTTCCAGATTATGGAATCTTGGAGAAAGACAGCAATGTCTGTGATTTCGACATCAGCGTCGGCTTGCTTATACACAGTTCGTTTGTATAAATATTGTTCATTTTCTATGCAGGCAGGATCGTCTGGGTTGCATGCAATTGGGGTGGTTATTGTCCCTAGGACTGGGCCGTTATAGTAATGACTCGCTTTTGGGCGATGATAGTATTGATTTGAATAGGTGGCCTCTCCTCCGAAGTTAAATATGTGGCTTGTCTGTCCTAGATTTATGCTGTTGAATAATATGTCTGATTTAATGCTTATTTTGTCTTGCCCTGTCTCCAAGTCTCCAAGAGCACCTTCGACACCGTATCTTTCATTTGTCCAGTCAATTGAGTCTGTTAGGGAACTCCAGCTAAAACGATTTTCTGGGGCATTCCGAGTATTATTTTGGTTTGTGTAGCCGAGGGTCAGGCTGAGCTGGCTTTTGCTGAAATATTTTTCTACTTGTGCTGAGAGAGAATAATTATCACTGTCAATGTTGTAATCACTATCCTTGATGTTTGGCGAAAAGTATTGCGCTGAAGTTGGAGAGTAAAGAGCGGTTAAGGAAATGTTGAAATCGTTTGTCAAATAATGTTTCAGTTTCGCAAATAACGTCTCATGTTTGCGCTTTTGGGTATTGAATTCATCCAGGTGTTCTAACTTAATTTTTGAATAAAGCTGTTGATAAGAGGTTACCAGGCTGGTGTCAATTCCCAGTGGGGTATTGATCGTAAATCCAAAATCATGCTTTCTGAATGTCGGTTGATTATCGGAACCATTAGAATGATAAAAATCTTCTTGGTTTATCGGGTCAATATGGAATTTAGTCCAGTTATCACTGGTCGTTCGATAGTGAATGTCACCCCAGAAATTTGAGGTTGGATTGATCGTCTGGGTGTCTATTTGTCCACCGGTAAAGCCACCGAATGCCGCTGGGATATTGCTATTATAGACAGTTATTTGTTCAATCACTTTTGGACTTAAAAAATGTATCTGCGGATGCCCGGGCAGTTTATAGGGGCTGCTAATGCTATCGAATACCGGGTCTAATGGATTGTTGTTGCTGATGCCATCGATGGTGTAATTATTGTCATAAAAACGACTGCCAGAAATAGAGACAACCGGAGGGGTAATCTCCCCACCAGTAAAGGAATTTAAGCTGTCTTCACTGTATTGAACTCCTGGGACAACACTAATTATTTCATTGATACTGCCATTACGGGTTGGTAGATTTTCAATCATTTCTTTGTCGATGATTGTCATTCCAGTAGTCGGGGCTACTCTTATGGCTTCGACGTGAATAGTGGGCATAATCGGAAGGGATTCCGTCGTAGCGGGTGCCCCCGTTTGGCTGTTGTCCGCAGTAGCCATTTGCGGTATGAATAACAACAGGACATAGAATAGCCTATATGTCCACTGTTTTGATTTTAGTGTTGAATTCATCAGTTTCCAGGTATCCGTAGCATCAAGTCAATTCTGTTCATTAGGGGCGGGGCACAATAGCAGCAAAACTGAATGCAGTACAAGTTGCTGCCCTGTTGAATTTTACCGTTAGAGGTTGCGTTTGGATTCTGTCGCTCGAATTGCATTTTTTATTATTCTTTCTTTTGTTCTGCATATCCTGAGCTTGCCTTTTGATTTTATGTTGTCGGCAGAGTCGTTTAGCTCTGGGCAGGTGGGGGTTAAGTATGTTTCACGACCACTTGATTCCTTTTATCCTGGGTTAGAATCAAAAAAAACTCTTAGCCGTGTGGCAAAAAGTCCGGCTAAAAGTGTGCAGAAAGCTAGTAGGGATGCTGCTGTGCAACCCAAGCGTATTGAATCGACCATTACGGAAACAGAATTGAAGCAAAAAGTCACACCCTCAGAAACAGTGCCAATTGCTATTTCTAAATCATTATCTGGAAGCTCGATCGGTGAGCTGGCATTAAATCAGCATGAGGCTGTAGTTGAATCTATGGATTCACCGCCAGAGGTCTTTAAGCCGCCGGTCATGCAAGCTGCTGTGAAGACCGAAGCTCCGGTTGAGGAGGTCCTTTCTTCTCTGGGTGACATGATAGCTCAAACAGGGACTTCAGATGTCGATCTGGATCAAGCCTCTCCATCGAGCGGGCAACAAAACAGTAATCTCAATCAAGAATTTAAAAATGCACTACCACGCTATGATGTAAATCCCCCTCCCCGCTATCCTGAAGTTGCTAAGCTTCGCGGCTGGGAAGGGAAAGTTGTGCTTGAGGCAATGATTCTTAAAAGTGGACGAGTGGGCTCCCTGAATGTTGTGGCATCATCCGGGTATAAAAGCTTGGATCGTGCGGCACGCAAAGCGATAAACCGATGGAAGTTCAGACCCGCAACATCTTTTGGCATATCGATAGATAGCCAAGTTGAAATACCGGTAACTTTTTCTCTCAAGGATCTGTAACTTAAACCTTGATTGATAGCGTCGCAAAAAGTCCGATCTGCGGCGTTGCAGCAGTTTTTCAGGATCTTGACCTGCCATATGTGGGCCTGTATCCTGGAAACATTACTACGCCCTGCATGTCGTGATTTTTGCTTAACCAGCTTCTTTCTTTTTACGAGTGCATCTTGATTAACACCTTGTTTTTTTTATGTTATCATCCTTAATCTTTAGCTCTGATTGATGTGGAGAGTTTTGAATGGCTGAACAGACGGACAATCAACAATTGTTTCTCAGGGAGGCAGGGATGTTGATCGAAAAAATTCGTACGTCTCTGCGTGGACAAGCTCCTGATTCATTACTATTGGCAGATTCAATTCAAGCAGTTACTGACTTTAAGCAAAACACCATTGATGTTGAGGTTGATTCCTTCCGCTCAATAGTGGATCGTCTGGAGGTCGTTTTGGGCAGGCATTTGACTGCGCGAACAATCCCGAGCAAAATTGAACTTGAAACTGTCGGGCTAGCCGTTGACTGGTTGGCTCAACTTGCCATTCTTTATGTAGAAAATCTTCCTGAGCCGAAATCTCTGGTCGCAGAACTACTCTATACGTTTGACCTTGTAGAATGTTCTCAGGATGCTGCATCGTTAGCAGAACTGGTCGCTGAACATGCTGAGAAGGACGCTTCCCCCCATACTGACCCATTTTTAGATGATCCTGACTTTGATGTTGTAGAACGTTTAGCGCCATCTCATCGTGATCCTTTTGCGGGCGATCCAGGATTTGGTCTCGAGTTTGATTTATTACAACGAACCATCAACTTTGTGGTTGAAGCAAGGACTATGGGTGATGATCCTTTCAGTGAGGATCCCTCTCTAGACTCAAAAGGCGAGATAAAACAACACTCCAGGGTTACGACAGTTGCTTCTGCTCCTCCCTATGATTTTTTTGCTGGTGATCCCCCTTTAATAGATAAACCGGATACGTAAAATCAGGTGGGGAACAGTCACTTGTTTAACCCTCTGGGGAAATGCCCTGAATTTTGGTCATTGTGTCCAGAATTTTTATTTGCAAATCTTTGTAGTGCATGCTAGAAACTCAGCCTCCTGTGAAGGTGTGAGCTTTACTACAGGTTTGTGCGCCAGTAGCTCAGTTGGATAGAGCAACGGACTTCTAATCCGTAGGCCGAGGGTTCGAATCCTTCCTGGCGCGCCATTTTTTAATTTGACAAGAACTGATAATTTCCGTAACATAACGTGGTTTTTCTGGTGGGTGTAGCTCAGTTGGTAGAGCACTGGATTGTGGCTCCGGTTGTCGAGGGTTCAAGCCCCTTCACTCACCCCATTATAAACTATGCTCACCTTCCGTACTCAGTTAGCCCGTTGACCGGGTGGGTTTGGCAGGTGAGCATCGTTACTTATGCTTGTGTTTTGCGAGAGTGGCGGAATTGGTAGACGCGCTGGTCTTAGGAACCAGTATCCTATGATGTGGGGGTTCGAGTCCCCCCTCTCGCACCATTCAAATTATAGCCCTTTGTGGCTTTCAATTATTTCATAATTATAGATTTCACGTTGAACGTAGGCGAATTTAAAGAATCAGGAAGGGAAAATGATGAATGTAACTGTAGAAGTTCTGAGTCCAATCAAAAAGAAGCTTACTCTTGAGATAGCAGCTGATGCCGTTGCTGCTGAAATTGAGAATGCTTATAAAAAAATTTCCAAGACTGCAGATATTAAAGGGTTTCGTAAGGGGAAGATACCAAGGAAAATATTGGAACAGCATTATGGCCCCAAGGCTCAATACGATGCTGCCGGGCCTTTGATCAACAATAGTCTCTATAAGGCTTTACTGGAAAATAAGATTGAACCTGTTTCACAGCCCGAAATTGTTCACTCTGGAGAGGTTGAAGAGGGTAAAACTTTCAGCTATGCGGCGGAAGTGGAAGTTCGTCCAGAGATTATTGCAAAAGACTACACCAAGCTGAAGCTTGAAAAAGAGAAGTTTGCTTTTGATGAGAGCGTCGTTGAACAGCAGTTGGAACAAATGGCTAATGCTCGGGTTCAGCTGGAAGTGACCAGTCGCAAGAAGGCTCGTGACGGGGACACGGTCATTATTGATTTTGAAGGTTTTATTGACGATACCCCCTTTGAGAATGGTGCTGCTAAAGATTTTGAACTCTCTCTCGGATCCAATAGTTTTATCCCAGGGTTTGAAGCACAATTGGTGGGAATGAAACGTAAAGAGGAAAAAGAGGTTACAGTTACTTTCCCAGACGGATATGGGTCCAAGGACCTTGCTGGCAAACCGGCTGTTTTTAAAGTACTGGTTAAGGAAATTAAGGAAAAAAATATTCCAAAGATTGATGATGATCTAGCTAAAGAGCTGGATGCTGCAAATTTGGATGAACTCAAGGAGCGCATTAAAGAAAACTCCCTTACTCAGGAAAAACAGCGGATTGATGGTCAATTGCAGGAGAATCTGATGGGCGCATTGATCGATAATAATCCTTTTGAAGTTCCTGAAGGAATGATTGAGAATCAGTTGCATCACCTTAAAGATAGTTTTACCCAGAAACTTAAAGCTCAGGGGATGACGCTTGAAATGCTAGGGATGAATGCTGAAACTTTCTCTAAAACTTATCGAGACATGGCAGTGCAGCAGGTCAAGGGAGAGCTGCTGTTGGATGCAATCGCCGGTCAAGAAAAAATTGTTGTAGAGGAATCTCTAATTGAGCAGAAGATGCAGACTTTTGCCGATGACAGTGACGTCCCGTTGGAACAAGTGCAAAAGTATTTTGAGAATGAGCAGGCCATGGACGGATTGAAAGGGCAGCTTTTACAGGAAAAAATATCCAAGTTTTTGCTCGACCAGGCCGTTGTCACTGAGGTTGAACCGAAACAACCTGAGTTAGCCGACGCAGCTGACAGCGAAAAAGAGGAGTCCTGATATGGCTCTGGTGCCGATGGTTGTTGAGGACAGCGGTCGCGGTGAGCGGGCTTATGATATTTATTCCCGCCTCCTGAAAGACCGAATCATCTTCCTTGGGGGAGAGGTTGAAGACCATATGGCGAATCTCATTATTGCTCAGTTACTGTTTCTTGAGTCGGAGGACCCAGACCGGGATATTCATCTCTATGTTAATTCTCCTGGAGGGGTTGTGACTGCTGGAATGGCTATTTATGATACAATGCAATATTTGAAAGCTCCTGTTTCGACAATCTGTGTTGGCCAGGCCGCCAGCATGGGGGCTATTCTCCTTGCTGCTGGAGCACCGGGAAAGCGTTTTGCTCTACCCAATGCCCGGATTATGATCCATCAACCGCTGGGTGGCTTTCAAGGCCAAGCCACAGATATCAGCATCCACGCGAAGGAAATTTTGCGGATGCGCGAGTCACTCAATGGAATCCTGGCTAAACATACGGGGAAGGATTTGGCGAGCATTGCAGAGGATACCGAGCGGGATTTCTTCATGGATAGCAAAACGGCGTGCAGCTATGGTATTATAGATTCCATTGTCGAAAGAAAATCTTAATATTGATAGGGTGGAGGTCTAACACGTGAGCTCTAAGGACGAAAACAGCCAATTGACCTGTTCTTTCTGTGGTAAATCTCAGGATGAAGTGAAGAAACTGATCGCTGGTCCAACGGTTTATATTTGCGATGAATGTATTGAGCTTTGTAACGATATCATCGACGAAGAATCACGGCTTGATCAGACATCTGACCCAAAAAACAAGCAGTTGCCCAAACCGGTCGAAATCAAAGACACCCTTGATGAATATGTCATTGGTCAGGAACGGGCAAAAAAGGTTCTCTCAGTTGCAGTTTATAACCATTATAAGCGGGTTGAAGCTTCTGAAAAGAATGATGACGTAGAAATCCAGAAGAGTAATATCCTGTTGTTGGGACCCACCGGCAGTGGCAAGACTTTGCTGGCCCAGACGCTGGCCAAGGTTTTGGATGTTCCTTTCGCTATAGCTGACGCGACTAATTTGACCGAAGCTGGCTACGTTGGTGAAGATGTCGAGAATATTATTCTGAGTCTTTTGCAAGCTGCTGACTATGATCTGGAAAAAGCCCAAAAAGGAATTATTTATATTGACGAAGTTGATAAGATTGCCAGAAAGTCGGAATCTCCATCGATTACCCGTGATGTTTCTGGAGAAGGGGTGCAGCAGGCTCTTTTAAAGATTATTGAAGGAACAACTGCAAGCGTCCCACCTAAGGGAGGGCGAAAGCATCCACAGCAAGAGTTTCTAAAAGTAGACACGACAAATATCCTGTTTATTTGTGGTGGTGCATTTTCTGGTTTGGAAAAGATTATCACTAAGAGAATCAGTGCTAAAACCATGGGTTTTGGTGCTGAGGTTCGTTCTATTAAGGAAGAGGATCTTGGGCAGTTGCTTGGCAAAGTTCAGCCGGCCGATCTCCTCAAATTTGGTTTGATTCCTGAATTCGTCGGGCGTCTCCCGATGATTGCCACACTAGCTGAATTGGACGAAGCAGCTCTTATTCAAATACTCCATGAACCGAAAAATGCACTTGTTAAGCAATATCAACGGCTTTTCGAGATGGAAAATGTCCACCTGAGGTTTACCGATGGTGCGTTGGTTGCGATTGCCAAGGAAGCTTTGACTCGCAAGACCGGTGCGCGTGGACTACGTTCAATCCTGGAAAATTCCATGCTTGATGTCATGTATGACATCCCATCACAGGATCGAGTTAAAGAGGTTGTCTTGAATGAAGATGTTATTACCAAAGGAACGAAGCCAATCATTCTTTATGATATTGCTGAAAGTGCTTGAAGCTATTTCATTTTCCGTAAATTCTCAGGAGCGCAGATTTGTCTTTTGACAGTGCGCTCCTTTTTACTTTGTAGGCCTAAGGTTTATGTCAGATTCTATTGAGCACCCCTCCATTTTATCACCACGTCTTATGCCCCTGCTGCCGCTGCGGGATATCGTTATTTTTCCGCATATGGTCGCACCATTATTTGTTGGAAGGGCTCAGTCAATTGCTGCCCTTGAAAGTGCATCTGAGGGCGATAAGATGATCTTTCTGATCAGTCAGAAAGATCCTAAGGTGGATGCCCCCGAAGAAGATGATCTTTATCGAGTTGGTACGGTTGGAAAGGTTGTGCAACTGCTCAAGCTTCCCGATGGGACGGTTAAGGTTTTGGTAGAAGGGTGCTGGCGTGGTCAGATGCATTCTTTTGTCCCGAGCGCTGACATTCTTCAGGCGGTTGTTGAGCCTCTGGCGGAATCAATGGCAGATTCTTCAGAGGTTGAAGCGGTGATTCGGGCAATCAATACGAGCTTTGAGGTGTATATCGGTCTGAGTAAAAAGATTCCGCAAGAAGTCAGTGCCACGATCGCTGGCATTGATGATCCTTCCCGTTTGGCCGATACTGTTACTGGGCATCTTCAGGTTCCGATTGCTGATAAGCAGGAAGTGCTTGAAATTATGGATCCTTCTCAGCGACTGGAGCATATTCTGGTTTTGCTTGAGCAAGAAATAGAAATTCTGCAAGTTGAGAGGAGAATACGCAGCCGGGTAAAAAGCCAAATGGAGCGCAGTCAGAAAGAATATTACCTGAACGAGCAGATGCGTGCTATCCAGAAGGAACTCGGTGGGCAAGATGAGTTTAAGCAGGAAATCCTCCATTTTGAAGAGCAGATCAAGAAGAAAAAAATGTCGAAGGAGGCGACTGAGAAAGCTCAAGCCGAATTACGAAAATTAAAAATGATGTCTCCCATGTCGGCAGAAGCAACAGTCGTCCGCAACTATATTGAATGGTTGTTATCGTTGCCCTGGCAAAAGGGCACCAAGGATCGACATGATCTCCTTAAAGCAGAAGGAATTCTCGAAGCAGATCATTATGGATTGCATAAAGTTAAAGAGCGGGTCCTCGAATATCTGGCAGTTCAGGCACTGGTAAAGCAGATTAAGGGGCCGATCTTATGCCTTGTTGGCCCTCCGGGCGTCGGAAAAACATCATTAGGCCAATCAATCGCCAAAGCACTGCAAAGAAAATTTGTGCGTATTTCTCTGGGTGGGGTGCGTGATGAGGCTGAAATTCGTGGCCATCGGCGAACCTATATTGGCGCCATGCCGGGTAAAATTATCCAGGGCTTGCGTAAATCTGGAGTCAAAAATCCAGTTTTTATGCTGGATGAGATAGATAAAATGAGCACTGATTTCCGCGGTGATCCTTCATCTGCACTGCTTGAAGTTCTTGATCCGGAGCAGAATAATAGTTTTTCTGACCATTTTCTGGATGTTGAGTATGATCTGTCGCAGGTTCTGTTTGTCGCGACTGCTAACAACCTTCAGGCCATTCCACGCCCCTTACATGATCGGCTGGAAGTGATCCGGATTGAAGGTTATTCTGAAGAAGAAAAGTTGCATATAGCACGTTGCTACTTACTGGATAAGCAGATTGTTGCTCACGGTCTGAGTGATTATCAGGTTAAGTTTTCGGATCGAGCAATTTATGAAATTATCAGACGCTATACGCGCGAATCAGGAGTTCGTAGTCTGGATCGTACGATTGCAGCGGTGATGCGTAAACTCGCTAAAAAGGCGCTGCTGGAGGGCAAGCAGCGTAATTTCAAGGTCGGTGAGAAGCAGGTCCAGAAATACCTTGGGGTTCAACAGTACCAGTATGGTGTGCGCGAAGAAAAAGATCAGGTTGGTATTGCAACCGGTTTGGCCTGGACTGAAACGGGTGGTGAACTATTAACTATTGAGGTCACAACCTTGCCTGGTCAAGGGAAGTTGATTATTACTGGCCAGCTGGGTGAAGTGATGCAGGAATCAGCTCAAGCAGCCATGAGTTATATTCGTTCTCGCTGGCAGGAGCTTCAGCTTGAAAGTGATTTTTATTCCAAACTTGATGTCCATGTCCATGTTCCTGAAGGTGCAGTCCCCAAGGATGGTCCTTCTGCCGGTATTACCATAGCAACTGCGCTGGCATCGGCTTTAACTGGGCGACCGGTTCGAAAAGATCTGGCCATGACAGGCGAAGTGACCCTGCAGGGACGTGTCTTGGCTATTGGCGGTTTAAAGGAAAAGTTGTTAGCCGCCCGGCGGGGGGGAATCACTAAGGTTTTGATTCCCGTAGAAAATAAAAAGAACCTGGTTGAATTGTCACAAGTATTACTAAAAACACTGACAATTGAGGTTGTTGCTCATATGGATCAGGTGCTTGAATTTGCTTTAACACATGATGAGAAGGTAACACCTGATTAGTCAGGTTTATAATCTGATTTTTATTGCCTGAAAGCCCTAATAATGGGGAAAAACCACTTGACAGTTTTTTCGCAAACCTGATATATCTTAACGCGTTTTCGCGCACGAATGAACTTTAAACTTATGAGAGGGCGCTTCAAAAAATTCAGCGCGCAAATGGATGACATATTGCTGGATTTTTCAAAAAACCGCATCAACGACGAAAGTTTTCATTTATTGTGTGAACTGGCGCGGGAAACCGGCATTGAAGATTGGCGAGACCGGATGTTTTCTGGTGAGCCCATTAATATTTCCGAGTTTCGCCCGGTTTTACACACCGCGCTAAGAAATCGTAGTAATGCCCCGGTATGTGTAGATGGCGAAAATGTGATGCCAAAAATAAATCGTGTGCTGGCACAGATGCGTTATTTCACAGAGCGTGTACGTGGCGGGCATTTGCGCGGTTATAGCGGGCACTTATTTAAAGATGTGGTCAATATTGGTATTGGTGGCTCAGATTTGGGGCCGCATGTGGTTTGTGACTCGATGAAACCTTTTGCCCAGCGCGGCATGAATGTACACTTTGTGTCGAATGTTGATCCAACGCATTTGACTGAAATTCTAAAATTTGTTGAACCTGAATCGACCTTATTCATCATT
>JASJGU010000252.1:0-4506 GCA_033791385.1 Desulfuromusa sp. | reverse complement strand
ATGAGATCAGGACACCTATGAATGCGATTCTCGGGTTTACCGAGATTCTCAAACGAGGCTATGTTAAAAACGAACAGGATAGCCTCAGATACCTTAATATTATTAATAACAGCGGGAAAAACCTGCTTGACCTGATCAACGATATTCTTGATTTGTCTAAAGTGGAATCGGGACGCCAGGAAATCGAAAAAATTCAGGTAATGCCCCATCGAATTATAAGTGACGTTCTGCAGATGCTTGGCGTCCAGGCGCGTGAAAAATCTGTTGAGCTGCTTTTTGAAGCGCAAGGCCCCCAGCCGCAGACCATAGAGACCGATCCGGTACGGTTGCGACAGATCATTTTCAACCTGACTGGAAATGCGGTCAAATTTACAGATACAGGAAAAGTCACGATTGACTGTTGTTTACAAAATGATCGGGTCGATCCGCAACTTTTAATACGGGTGACAGACAGTGGCATTGGCATTGCCCCGGATAAATTAAACGTAGTTTTCGACCCCTTCGTGCAAGCGGATGCCGAGACGACACGGCGCTTTGGCGGTACTGGGCTCGGGCTTGCGATTAGTCGGAAATTTTGTCGGGCGTTGGGCGGTGACATAACAGTGGAAAGCGTGCTGGGTAAGGGAAGTTGTTTCTCGGTCACCCTGCCAACCGGCGATTTGCAGGGGGTTGCTCTTCTTGAACCGGAAGAGGTAATAGCTGTCCAGCAGCAGATTGACGAAGGTTCCTCTTCACGATGGCAATTTCCTGAGGCTCACGTTCTGGTAGTGGATGACGGAGCGGAAAACCGAGAACTGGTATGCTTTTTACTTGAAGAAGCCGGCTTAAAGGTAGATGAAGCAGAGAACGGGCAGGTCGGGATGGAAAAGGCCATTGCCAATCAGTACGATCTCATATTGATGGATGTGCAGATGCCGGTAATGGATGGCTTCACCGCTACGCGAATCCTGCGACAGAAAGGGGTGGATAAGCCGATTATCGCCCTGACCGCCAATGCTATGAAGGGTTTTGAACAGCAATGTCTTGACGCAGGCTACTCCGGGTACCTGTCCAAGCCCATTGAGATAGACCGGTTCATGAAATATATGGCCGAAGAGCTTGGCGGCAAGTTAGTCTGTGAAGATACCGATCTTTCGCCAGTTGCAGTAAATGATCACGGTGCAGGCGCCAAACAACCACACGCCCGAGATACAACGCCGATTGTCTCCCGGCTGCCTGCCAACAACGAAAAAATTCGCCAATTAATATTGCGTTTTATCACCAGGCTGGGCGAACAGTTGCAGGCGATGGACGTGGCTGTTGAAGGCAATGACTTTGAGGAAGTCGCCGATCTTGCCCATTGGTTAAAAGGTGCGGGAGGCACAGTGGGTTTTGATGTTTTTACCGAGCCTGCCGCCGAGTTTGAAGCGGCCGCCAAGGCTGGAGAAAAAGCAGAGGCAATAGATGCACTGGCTGAGCTTCACTCTCTTGCAGAGAGGATTGTCTGTCCCGAAAATGGATCGTCTCCCATCTCTGTTACTGGTGGACCTACAGCGAAGCATTTGAGCACTGGCAATTGTCAGACCGACTCTCAGTCGAGGACGATTCATAATCAACCCGTCGTGTCCCGGTTTGCGGCTCAACCTAAATTTCATTGGCCGGTTCTTCATTTTGTGGAGAAACTTAAAGAACAGATGGTCAATATGGAACGCGCATGGCAGCACCTCGATATGTCTGAGCTTGCGGAATTTGCCAGCTGGTTGAAAGGGTCGGCAGGTACGGTGGGATACGATGATTTTACAGAACCCGCAACAAGGCTTGAGGATTCTGCCAGAAACGGGGAAACTGAGCAGATTGCACTGGTAGTTGAACAAATAAGATGGCTTTCCAGAGCGGTTGTGCCGCCTGAAACCACAGAAAATAATGAATTATCAGCTAACACTCCACAATGCACTAAGCGTATGTGAAGCATGGGAAAACATTTTAAAACGACTGAAGATCGATGAAAGGACAAGCCAGCAATATAACTGATGCCATTATTATGATGGTCGATGACGAACCTATCACCATGGAGATGGTGCAGGTCTTTCTTGAAGAAGACGGGTATACTAAATTCTACTTGGAACACAACTCTGTTCAGGCGATGCAGACCCTGGAACAAATAATGCCTGACGTTTTGTTACTTGATCTTGTTATGCCCGAGGTAACAGGCTTTGATATCCTCAGAGAAGTTCGACGACACCCTAAATTCAAACACCTACCGATCATAATCCTGACATCATCGACAGATACTGACAGTAAGCTCAGGGCCTTGGACCTCGGTGCCACTGACTTGCTGGCCAAGCCGGTAGATCAGAGTGAACTGCGACTGCGGGTACGCAATACCCTGACAGCAAAGGCATACACCGACCAACTCGCTTATTATGACTCACTGACCAAATTACCCAATAAACATATGTTTCGTGAACATTTTGACTGGGCGGTTAAAAAAGCAAAGCGCTATAGCGAGGATATGGCATTAATGAATATAGCCATCGACGATTTTGGCAGAATCACTGCCTCAATCGGCCTCAGTGGTGGTGATGAAGTCCTGTTGCAGATTGCCGGACGTATCGAACAGATGGTGCGGAATGTTGATGTCCTGTCCTACTTTGTATCCAAAGAAAATACCAGCATGAATCTATTTCATACCGGGGGCGGAACTTTTCTCCTGTTGCTGGAACGTCTTCAAAATTCTGCAGCCGTAGCAACTATTGCCAAACGCCTTTTGCAGGCCATTAGGGCACCGTTGCAGGTAGCTGGTTCGGATCTTTATCTCACTGCCAGTGTTGGCATCGCTACTTTTCCGGATGAGGGGAGAGATTGTGTCAACCTGCAGTCGTTGGCCAACAGTGCCGGAGAATATGTAAAAAAGAGTGGGGGGGATGCCTTTCAGTTTTCCTCTAAGGCTATAAATAGCCTTTACGAAAAGCGCCATAGTATGGAGAATGGTCTGCGGAAGGCTTTAGAAAAAAATGAATTTATTCTACACTACCAGCCTAAAGTGGATATAAAAACTGGATTTATTCGGGGGGTTGAGGCACTTTTGCGCTGGCAAAAGGACGGGAATAGTCTGGTGCCGCCAAACGATTTCATTCCACTGGCCGAGGAAACCGGACTTATTGTTCCCATTGGCAATTGGGTTCTCTTTGAAGCATGCAGCCAACTTGTCAGGTGGCATCAATCGGGTTCTCAGTCACTCTCCATGAATGTGAATTTGTCTGCTAAACAGTTCCATGACGAGCATTTTCTTACGGAAATAAAGCGCCTTGTTGATGAGAGCGGAGTCGATCCAAGCTTTTTGACTCTTGAGTTTACCGAAAGCATCCTGCTGGATGATATTGACTCTAGAATTGAACAGTTGCAACAATTAAAAAATATGGGCATCAGGCTGTCCATCGATGATTTTGGCACCGGATACTCATCTCTCAGTTATCTTAAAAATCTACCGGTGGATGAGTTAAAGATTGATCGCTCGTTCATATCTGATATACCTGAGAAAAGTGATAGTTGTGCAATAGTTTCAGTGGTGATCTATCTTGCTGAAAAGCTTGGTTTGCAGACTGTCGCAGAAGGTATTGAAACAAAGGAGCAACTGCGTTTTCTGGAAAAGGAACAATGCCATCAATTCCAGGGATTTCTTTTTAGCCGACCATTGCCTGCACACGAACTTTATGAGCAGTTTTTGCGTCTGAAGTGATGGTAGTTTATAGAATTTCAGTTATATTTAAGAGCTCGTCCCGTATGACAATATGTGTTACCTGCTAATTTTCAGTTAATTATCAATTAAGAAAAGCGTTCAACGACATTATGTCATCAACCATCATACGTCTTCAAATTTTTCGAATCTTACTTTTCCTGACGATCTTTACCACTGTATTGTTGTGCTCGGCTAGTGCAAATGACCAGAACAGCTCAGTACGTATTAACAAACTAACTGTTTTAGATAACGGTAAAATTGATGAGAAGGAAGTGCTCCTTGGTCTTGGGGATCTGATAAATATCAGTGTAAACAACAATCGGACAATAGAGATTGTCAGACAGAAGGTGGTACAGAGTCAGGGGCAGCTCACCCAGGCTCAATCTGGATATTTGCCCCACGTGGAGTTACAGGGGCGTTATAATTATGCCAAGAGGACAGATTCGGATTCTTCGGGTGTAAGTACGAATAATGGTGAGACTGAAGAAGGCGATGTTTTGCTTGGGACAGTCAATTTTTCACAGTTGATTTATGATTTTGGCAGGACAACAGGCGCCATTGATGTTGGTAGATCTAATTTAAAAGCAGTTGATGCGGATTTGCAAAGACAGTTGCAAGACATCATTTTTGAAGTGAAGGTCGCTTACTACAATGTCTTGGAAAAAAGGCGTCTAATTGATGTTGCCGCCGAATCTGTAAAGAGCTTTAAGCAACATCTGGATCGTGCTAGGCTCTACTTTAAGGCAGGTGTACGAACAAAAATCGACGTTATTAATGCCGAGGTGGAG
>JASJGU010000251.1:0-3901 GCA_033791385.1 Desulfuromusa sp. | reverse complement strand
CACCCTGGCGATCGACGATTTTGGCACCGGCTACAGCTCCTTAAGTTATTTAAGAACCTTCCCCATTGACCGGTTAAAAATTGACAAAACTTTTATTCAGAGAATCACCACCCATCCAGATGATGCCGCCATCACAAAAGCGATTATTGTTATGGGACATAGCATTGGTGTCAAAATAGTAGCCGAGGGGGTCGAGCAGAAAGATGAGATGACCTATTTACAGGAGAACAACTGTGACGAAGTTCAGGGCTTCTATTTCAGCCATCCCATTGATCCTGAATCCCTGATAAATAGAATTGCCAACCTGCCGGAATTCTGTTTTTTCAACACTGACACTGAGAGTACAAACCGGCCAAATAACCTCAGCAAAAAAACTTGATCAGAATTTTCCAAAAAGGCGGTTAAGCATCATTTTCGCAAGCTTTAGTGCGTATATGTTGTGTCATTCCATCGTTTTTGTCCGGTATAGGCTGACTTGATAGCGAGCAAGTTTTTGATTGTGTGTTTTTAACAACCCCCTCTTGTCTGATTCTTATTTTTGGCCGAAAAGAAAAGCCCCACTTCATACAGAAGAGAGGCTTATAGTTATTTTTTCGGCTTTAAAGGAGTTGTGTCCCCAGCTAGAGTTGCCGACGATCGATCACTCGAACTGCTTTTCCCTCGTGGCGTTTAATGCTTTCCGGCTCCACCAGTTTGACCTTAGCGCTGACACCAAGCACTGTCGCCAACCGTTTTTCGGCCTGAACAACAAATTGTCGCTGCTGCTTCATTTCATCAAAAAAGATATTCTCGTTGACCTCAACCTGGATTTCAAGAGAATCCATGTTGTTCTCCCGATCCACAATTAATTGATAATGGGGCTCACAACCCTCAATCTGGAACAATACCTCTTCAATCTGCGTCGGGAAAACATTAACCCCCTTGATAATCAGCATATCATCACTTCGGCCACGGGTTTTTTCCATTCTCGCCAAGGTACGGCCACATTCGCAAACATTATAGTCTAATCGTGTGATATCGCGGGTGCGATAGCGGATCATCGGAAACGCTTGCTTGGTTAAGCTGGTTAATACCAGTTCTCCGACTGAACCTTCCGGCAATACCGCACCAGTATCAGGATCGATAATTTCTGCCAAAAAATGATCTTCGGCCAAGTGCATCCCCTGTTTGAAGAGACATTCACCAGCAACTCCCGGGCCCATAATTTCTGATAAACCGTAATTGTCCGTCGCAATAATTCCCAGACGCTGCTCCAGCTCTCTGCGCATCTGCTCACTCCACGGTTCGGCGCCAAACAGTCCAACCCGAAGGGCCAGAGAACGGGGATCTAGACCTTGCTTTTCCATCCGATCAGCCAGGGTCAAACCGTATGAAGGGGTGCAAACCAAAGCGGAGGAACGGTAATCCTGCATGATCATCAGTTGTTTGTCGGTATTGCCACCGGACATGGGGATAACTGACGCTCCGATGGCCTCTGAGCCATAATGCAGCCCGAAGGCACCGGTAAATAATCCGTAACCAAACGCGATGTGGACAATATCTTCCTCAGTCACTCCGGCGGCGGTCATGAAACGAGCCACCAATTCAGTCCAGGTTTTGATATCTGCTTTGGTGTAACCGACGACGGTGGGCTTACCGGTTGTTCCTGAAGAGGAATGGATTCTGACGACTTCGCGCATTGGAACGGCAAACATCCCATAAGGATAATTCACGCGCAGGTCTTCTTTGGTGGTGAACGGTAAATGGCATAAGTCTTCTATGGATTGTAAGTCACCGGGCTGGAAGCCAGATTCCTTGAATTTGGCTTGATAACAGGGAACCTGACTCGCAACCAGTGATAAGGTCTCCTGCAAGCGCTTTAATTGCAGCTGAAGTATTTCCTCTCTGGGAAGACACTCAGCATCTCGATTCCAGATATTGACAGGCAGGCTCATAAGATAACTTTACACTTTAAGGAATACTTATTAACATACTAATAATAAGTATTAAATTGATGTAATTCGATCACTGGGTAAAATCTTAACTCCGTTTTTAGACAAAGCTGAAATAGCTTCATCAATATCATCAAAACGGAAGATGATCACCGCATTATCCCCAGATCGTTCGACAAAAGCATACATGTATTCAACATTGACATTGCTCTTATCGAGAATCTGCAAAATTGAGGTTAGGCCACCCGGAGAATCCGGCACTGCAACACCAATCACATTGGTGATGCTAACCGTAAATCGTTGTTCCTTTAAGACCTTGAGGGCTTTTTCACTATTATCGACAATCAAGCGCAAAATACCAAAATCAGATGTATCTGCGAGTGATAATGCGCGGATATTGATGCCGGATTTGCCGAGAATTGCAGTAATTTCTGCTAGTCGACCCGATTTGTTTTCAATAAAAATCGAAATTTGTTCAACTTTCATGATTATCTCCTCAGGATTGGTTGCGACGGTTATCAATCACCCGCTTGGCTTTACCTTCGCTGCGAGCAATAGTTTTCGGCTCAACCAGGCGAACCTTGCAGGTCACGCCTAGTAAATCCTTGATATCCTTTCTGATTCTGTTCGTCAGACCCTGCAATATTTTGATCTCATCGGAAAAAGTTTGTTCATTAACTTCAACCTGAACCTCAAGAGTATCCAGGTTGCCATCACGCTCAACAATCAGCTGGTAGTGGGGTTCTACACCTTCAACATTGAAGAGTACCGATTCAATCTGGCTCGGGAATACATTGACGCCACGTATAATCAGCATATCGTCACTGCGTCCACTCAAGCGTTCAATCCTGGCGTGGGTACGACCACAGATACAGGGTTCTTTCATTATGCGGGTAATATCGCGGGTCCGATAACGGATCAGTGGGATTCCCTCTTTGGTAATGGTGGTAATGACCAGTTCACCTTTTTCACCATCGGGAAGCACTTCACCTGTTTCGGGGTTAATAATTTCCGGGATAAAGTGATCTTCCCATAAATGCAGTCCGTTTTGCGCTTCAATACATTCGATTCCGACACCCGGACCGAGAATTTCAGATAGACCATATATGTCAACTGCCTTGATGTTAAGTTTAGCTTCAATTTCCTGACGCATTTTCTCACTCCAGGGTTCCGCACCAAAAATACCAACCTTCAGCTTTAATTTGCGGATATCAATCCCCTCCTCTGCCGCCGCTTCAGCCAGATAGAGGCTATATGATGGGGTGCAGGTGAGAACAGTGGAGCCGAAATCTTGCATAATCATTAACTGTTTTTTCGTGTTTCCACCCGACATGGGGATAACCGACGCTCCGACCCGCTCGGCTCCGTAGTGCGCACCTAGTCCGCCAGTAAACAGTCCATAACCATAAGCGTTATGAATGATGTCACCCCTGTTGGTCCCAGCAGCAACAAATGAACGCGCCATTAATTCTGTCCAGTTCTTGATGTCCCGGCGAGTGTAACCAACCACCGTTGGTTTACCCGTGGTCCCTGAAGAAGCGTGAATCCGTACAATCTGTTCCAGGGGTACAGCAAATAAACCATAGGGATAGCTATCCCGCATATCCTGTTTCAGGGTAAAAGGCAGCCGTTGCAAATCAGCCAGAGACTTAATATCCGCAGGTTTAATTCCCAGCTTATTGAACGAATCACGATAAAAAGGAACCGCTGCATAAACCTTTTCCACCGTCTGTTGCAACCGCTTTAGTTGCAGTGATTCAATGGCTTCACGCGGTAAAGTTTCAAAATCATCATTCCAAATCATCTAAATTCCTCCCCGGAAATGAATTTTTTTGACTATTTGACCTGACAACCAAAATCAAATGCTTTCAGGTTGACCGCTAAAAGGCGTTCCGGAATCATCTTACGTAACGCGGTCAACCAGAGCTCCCGATCAAATTCCAGGATATTGGAGAGTGCGCCAAGCAGGA
>JASJGU010000250.1:0-9785 GCA_033791385.1 Desulfuromusa sp. | reverse complement strand
TATAAACAGTGGAATGCAGCTTTTGATGCTGGTTGTTGTGCTGCATTAGGCACACCCTACATCACCCTTCATGACGAGGAGATAATACATCCGCTCAAGGAAGTCGATGCCTCTGCCATGGCATGGGCCACAACACCTGAGCAAGTCGTAGAAATTTTAACATATGTTGTTACCAAATAATGAAACCTAACAAAGCCATTCAACTCTGACACCACTACGGCATGCCGATTAACGGTGACGTTAGCGTGCAGCAAGTATACTTACCGGAGGAGGGACGCAAATGAACTTGCAGAAACTTTTCGGCATAGAACTTTCGATTATTCAAGCCCCAATGGCGGGGGTACAGGGTAGTGCACTCGCCATTGCAGTTACCAACGCTGGTGGGCTCGGATCCCTCCCATGCGGCATGCTTAGTACAGACGCCATGCGTAAGGAGCTGACAGCTATCAAGACGAAGACCACTAGACCGTTCAACGTGAACTTCTTTTCCCATACGCAACCCGAGCCAAGTAGCACGCGTGAAGTGGCGTGGAGAACGGCGCTTAGGCCCTACTTCAACGAGTATGGGATCGACTTAAACACCATTTCCGTCGGGCCGGGACGTTTACCTTTCAGCGCCGAAGCCGCCGAGGTCCTAGCGGAATTCAAGCCTGCCGTTGTAAGCTTTCATTACGGGTTGCCCGAGCAAAATTTGCTGGAGCGGGTGCGCAAATGGGGTGCAAGAATCCTGTCTTCGGCGACTACTGTCAATGAAGCACGCTGGCTGGAGGCGCATGGAGTCGATGCAATCATAGCGCAAGGACTTGAGGCTGGAGGCCACCGCGGTATTTTCCTGTCAGAAGATCTTAACACTCAGATCGGCACCTTTTCTTTGGTTCCGCAAATCGTTGAAGCAGTAAAAATCCCGGTCATTGCTGCAGGAGGAATCGCTGACGCGAAAGGCATCACTGCCGCCATGATGCTTGGTGCTGCAGGAGTGCAAGTTGGCACGGCTTACATGTTGTGCACCGAAGCCACTACAAGCGCCCTGCACCGCGCAGCGATAAAGAGCAGCGCAGCCAACGTCACGGCGCTAACCAATCTGTTCTCCGGGCGGCCAGCTCGCGGCATCGTGAACCGCCTGATGAAGGAGCTCGGACCTATGAGTCTAGCGTCTCCCGCTTTTCCTCTGGCATCGGCAGCCCTTGCCCCCTTGCGCGCGAAAGCAGAAAGTCTGAACAGTAGTGAATTCTCGCCATTATGGGCCGGGCAGAATGTAAGCGGCTGCAAGGAAGTTTCAGCAGCCGCTCTCACAAGTGAACTGGCGATGGGACTTGCAAATACACGCTAACCAGATAATCAACGCGGACGGGAAATACGTTTGTTTTAAATTGCAAAGCAAAACCAAATTGCGGTGGGTCGCGCAAGTTCGCGTCGCCGCCGGTTATTTAAAACGTTTTTTAATAACAAGGAAACGACGACATGAATACATCACTAGTGGGAGTCATTGGGACTTCAAAAAAAGTAGATGAACGACGATTTCCAATCCATCCAGCGCATCTTCCACGCATTCCTGACGTACTTCGCCGCCAGCTAATATTTGAGGAGGGTTATGGCGCACCTTTTGGTATAACAGACGCGGAAATTGCTGCTATGACAGGCGGCATTGCCACGCGCCACAAATTACTCGCCGAGATAGGCTCGGTTATTATTAACAAGCCAGTCTTCGCTGACTTACAGGAACTTCGCGAAGGAGGAACCCTTTGGGGCTATGCGCATTGTGTGCAGCAGCAGGACATCACCCAGGCGGCTATTGATCGAAAGCAGACGCTCATTGCCTTTGAGGATATGTATGTTTGGTCTCCTGACGGGCACATCGGTCGTCACACATTCTATAAGAATAACGAAATGGCTGGCTATTGCGCAGTCATACATGCCTTACAACTGAAAGGTATCGATGGTCATTACGGCAATCAACGCAAAGCAATCATTTTCGGTTTTGGTGCAGTCAGCCATGGTGCGATATACGCTCTCAAGGCGCATGGTTTTAGAGATATCACCATCTGCATTCAGCGCCCTGACCACGAGGTGCGTGAAGAGGTGCTCGATTGTAACTATGTCAGAATTCGAACAGGCAGCGAGGGCGAGGCACGCATGGTCGTGGTGGAACACGATGGAAGCGTACGGCCGCTGACTGACTTGATCCGTGAAGCAGATATCATCGTAAACGGAGTCTTTCAAGATATAGAAAACCCTGCCGACTTTGTTATCGAAGCAGAAAGCGCATGCCTCAAGCCCAATAGTCTGATTATTGATGTCAGTTGCGACGAGGGGATGGGATTCTTTTTTGCCAAACCAACTACATTTAAGAACCCGATATTTAAATATGAAACCATCGATTATTACGCTGTGGATCACACCCCTAGCTATCTCTGGGAAAGTGCCACGCGCTCAATTTCGGCCGCTCTCATAGTTTATTTACCGATTGTGCTAGCGGGTCGTGATAGTTGGCAGAAAAATGAGACTATTCGACGGGCGATCAATATTGATGGTGGTGTGATTCAGAATTCCTCTATTCTGTCGTTTCAAAAGCGTGGGCCAAGTTACCCCCATGAGTACATCAATCCGACTGGAAATGCTGTCCCGAATAAGGGTTCCAAACAAGTACCCCCAGCCGACGTGCCTTCGGCGCGCGGCTGAGGCAAGCGTTACGGCTAGAAAATAATCGAGAGTGAGGAATGAAAATTTTTGACAGTTACAATCAAAAGGTGGAATTTAAAAATAAGAAATTGAAAGACGAAGAATTTATTGATCTTGAATTTTGGGATTGCAAATTTATCAAATGCAACTTTACCGGAACAATTTTCGAAAAATGTCGTTTTGAAGATTGTGTGTTTATTGAATGCAATATGAGCCTAGTAAAACCAAAATATTGTTCATTTGTTGATGTGGATTTTAAGAATTGCAAGGCAATTGGTATTAATTGGGCAGAAGCGGCAACGCCAATTCATATTAATTTTTACTCTTGTACAATTAACTCATCATCTTTTTTCGGCTTAAATATTTCACAGATAATAATGAACGATTGTAGTGCAAAAGAGGTTGATTTCACTGAAGCTAATTTAACAAGGGGCAACTTTAACGCGACCAATTTCTTAAACAGCCGTTTTTCAAAAACCAATTTAACTCAATCAGATTTTCGAAACTCGATTAATTACGACATTAACCCTGAATGTAATCAATTGAAAAAAACCAGATTTTCTGTTCTTAAGCTATTTCGTTACTTTCTGGGCTTGATATCATTTTGGACTAACCCAAAATCAATATTGAACTAAGTATGGCCTTTGCTCTCCGTCGTTGGCGGGCGGAAAATACATCTGCAATAATTTTGGATAGTTCGGTGGGTCACGCACGTTCGCGTCGGCGCCGATTATCGTTGCCCTTGAGCGCAAAGAAAGAACTTCATGGATCTTCTTCTTCAGGTATGGGGCGGGGGTTTTTACCTCTCCAATAAAATTTTACTTGCCATCGCTGAAGGTAGGCCTCAAAAGTCAAAAAGGTTGCTCAGACTTGCAGGGTGGTCAATCTACGTCCTCGGTGTGCCCGCCTGGGTGATTATTTTGATCTCAAAACAGAACTGGATAGCTGCTTCAATTGAAGTTGGCGGCGTTCCATCTATGCTTTTGGGGATTTTCAACGTCTACGCAAGAGATGAAGCGTCCTCCAAGGTTTTTGATACTATTGCATTAGGGGTGACTTACGTTTCCCTTGCGCTGGGTGTTAGTTACAGTATTTATGGGCACGGAGGAATTAATACCGTTACGCAATTGCTGGAAATTGGCGTTATGGTCGGTTTTTTGTTGGGAAGCTACTTTTTAGCAAAGAATCTGTCTTTTGGTTGGTTGTTCTTCATGTTGATGAATGGAAGTATGGCAATATTGATGTTCATACAAGGGAAACCGATACTTACAATTCAACAATTATTTTCTCTGTGCTTTGTTATCTATGGTTTCATTGTCGCTATCAAAACCAAAAAAGCGCTAACAAACTAACCAGACGGCAAATACGTCTGTGCAAATTTGAAAAGAAAAATCAAATTGCGGTGGATCGCGCAAGTTCGTGCCGCCGCAGGTTATCATGAACCGCTATGCTGCAATCAAATCAAGTCATTGAAAGGCTGTCATGACACTAGAAATTAAAGAGAACCTTATTAAGTCCAAAGTTTTGGCTATTGGTGCAAGCCCTCGAAAAGGTGGAAACTCCGATGTTCTCCTCAGACACTTTTGCGCTGGTGTGAATAAAGCCGGAATTGAAACAGAAGAAATCCAACTGAGGGATTGTCAAATTACACCATGTATCGGTTGCGAACTTTGTCGGAAAACCGGAGAATGTTCCCGTTTTAATGACGATATGGTTGATATTTACAAAAAAATCGTTGAATCGCGCGGGCTTTTTTTAGTTTCGCCTGTACACAATTACAATATCACCGCATGGATGAAAGGCTTTATTGACAGACTCTATTGTTTCTATGATTTTGCCGAACCTCGTCCAGGCCATTGGAGCAGTAAGCTTGCAAGCCAAAGCCGAAAAGCAACTGTAGCAGCCGTTGGCGAGCAGGCGAACAAGGAAGACATGGGATTTACTCTAGAAGCTATGCAGATGCCACTTGAGGCCCTCGGCTATGAGATCATCATGAAGTTTCCTGTTTTAGGTATTTTTGAAAAAGGCAAGGTCGCCGGTCGTCCAGAAATAATCCGTACTGCTGAAATATACGGTGAAAAGTTGGCCATAGAAATTAAGTTACAATTTCCATAAAATATAGCTAACCAGATAATCAGCTTGGAGCGTTTCTTATTGACCTTTAGGAGAAAAGAATTCCATGGCATTCAGTGAAACTGAATTAAAGAGAATTGATAAATTGGTTGGTGAATATCTACGCAATCTTGTCCCGTTACATGTTCGTCATCAGCTACAATATGTTTACCGGATTGAGAACCAGAATGTTATTTTATGTGAGGAACGCCCTCGTTATGATAAACCTGATGAATGGAGTTCCATGGATTTTGCCAAGTTGCGCTATATCCAGCGACACAATCATTGGAACCTCTATTGGAAGCGGGCGAGTGGAAAATGGGAGTTGTACGCGCCAAAAGGGGAAGCAAAACAACTGGCAACAATTATGCGGGTGATTGATCAAGACAATTATGGCTGTTTCTTTGGATAAAAAGGGGTCAAATATGAAAACTATGACGGTGGTGCTTTTAGCTTTTTTGATGATTACACCCTATGCTTTTGCTGTGGAGTACAAAGTCAACGTTGTGCAGAAAGGGGGAAACCTTTATTGGGCAGAAACTGAAAAAATGTACATTCAGACCGAATACTGCTTTGAAGGTGCCGAAACAGCGGTTCTGCTGCTGCGTATGACTGGCGATATCGGGGAAGAAGTAACATTCACCGAATCGGGACATAAATGTGATGTAAAAATGCTTTACGGGCAAACTCAACTGAATGCCGGGGAATACGCACTCACAGTGAGTCGGGAAGATGACAACTGGTATGTGATGGATGGCAAAGATGTCGCATTGAATACCAATGGCTGTTTGAGCCTGGTAGAAAACATGGTTGCCAGATTACAGATAAACGAGGATGGGACAGGGACTTTGTCACTGCCCGATGCCGACGAAGAATGCACGGTTGAAGGGATTTACTCCAAAGCTAAACTTGAAATAGCGCAATGAAATTTACTGAATGCGGTGGAAGCGTAGAAGTAAAATGGGGGCATTCAATTTGGCGGCAAGCGGGGCCGCCACCCCGCGACATTGTGGTTTGTTATGGATTCGGGGGAACATGTGACAAGGACATGTCCCCCGGATCCTCAAGTGATATTTAATTTTCGGCTATTTTTTATCTCCGCCAAGCAAGCCGCCAACCCCTTTCAATAAATCCCCAGCCTTTTCATTGACCGCCTTATCAACCTCAGGCGGGAGATCAGCCGGAAGTTGTTCCGCTACTTTTTCCTGCACATCTTTCACCGTTTTTTCCACTTGAGCGGTAGCTTGACCAATGACCTCAGTTTTGATGTCATCGAGGCCACCTAACTCACCCGCAAGCAACTTTGCTAACGCCGGGGACAGTTGCCCTGAACTGTTCTGCACTGCGCTGAGAACAGCTTGAACCACTTTCTGGATCAACTCGGGCATGGGCAAGCCCTGCTCTTCGGCACCCAGGTTGCGCAATTCAATTTTCGGCAACACCAAATTAACCGACGAAGCTTGTCCCAGCAGATCAAGACTGGCATCGACTTGGACATCGTCAAGTAAAAAGTATTCAATTATAAATTTTTTGCCATCTTTGGCGGCAGGCTGAGGGGCTGATGTCCCCTTCTGACTACTCATGCTCTTAGCACGGGCGAGAATTGGCTCTACATTATTTTTTTTGCCGCTCTGCTCCAGATTGATCCGAATATTACTTAATTTAACCTGTGGAACCTTGATAGTATCGCCCAGCAATGACCCCAGAGAAACAGCGATTTCCCCCTGCCCCAGTTGCATAAAAGTCTGCGCCTTAAAACCAGAGGGATTAGCTATCTGCAATCCGTTCAGCGAAGCTTCACCGCCTAACAGGGAGATATGCACAGCATCCAGATTAGTCGGCACCCCCAATGCCATTTCACCACCCTGTTCAATCGCCTTTTTAGCAATCGAATCGACATAGAAAAAAGCCCCCGCAACGACAACAGCAACAACAACCAGTAGTACAATAAACAATTTAAATAATACTTTCATTTCTTGCCTCCATTTTGGATTCGGAATTTGGATGTAAGTATAGCACCGTTGAACACAACCACAAAAGCGACAGATCAGATAGTCCTGATTCAGGCGTTTATTGACTTACCGATAGAATGACAATAAAGTTTACACAAAATTAGAAACAGCTGGATTCTGAGGGAAAAAATGAACATCCACTATCTACAACATGTTCCATTTGAAGGGCTTGGCAGTATGGACTCGGCACTGAAAGCCAGCGGCCACCAACTGTCTAGCACTCATCTCTACAAAGACCAGTCGTTACCTGCTATGAAGAACATTGACTGGCTGATTGTCATGGGTGGCCCGATGGGGGTTCATGATGAGAATGAATATCCCTGGTTAAAGCGGGAAAAGAATTTTATTCAACAAGCAATAGCTGCCGACAAAAAAGTCCTGGGAGTCTGCCTGGGAGCGCAGCTGATCGCTGCTGTTCTGGGAGCTAAGGTCTATAAAAATCGACACCGGGAAATCGGCTGGTTCAATATCGATCGCAGTTCCGCAGCAGACACCACCATTCTATCTTCTGCACTCCCTCAACAGGCTGAGGTTTTCCACTGGCATGGGGATACGTTTGACATCCCTTTTGGAGCAGAACTGCTCGCCTCCAGCGATGCCTGTAAGAATCAGGGATTCATCTTGGATAACCGCGTGATCGGATTTCAATTTCACCTGGAGACAACCCTGGAATTAGCCCGAGCACTGATTAACAATTCCGCTGATGAGTTAGACAGGTCCCGCTATGTTCAAGCAGAAAAAGAGATACTTGCCAACCCACAGAAATTTTCCCGACTCAATCAAATTATGTCAGCAGTCCTGGATGCCATGGTAAAAAATTTATGAATGATCAGGTAAAGAAAAGATCAAACAACTGATGAGAAAACTAGCCAATCTATTTCTGATTCTCTTTCTCGTATCTGCAGTGCTTGGAGTCACCAGCGAACTTCTGCGCATTTTTATCGACGTGCAGTTTCTATCTGGTTTTCAGCAACTGATCTGGGTGGCCTGTATCGGTATTGGCAGTGTTGTCTATGTTGGTCTTGGTTTTAATCGACATCTGCCGAAAGTCATTCTGATTCCGTTATTCATCTGGTTATTCTGGAGCGTGGCTGACTACTGGCCGCTGGAAAATTTTGTTGGAGAATATTACCCACTGTACGCCGCATGCGGGCAACTTCTTTTCGCTGTTATGATCCTGAAATTTAATCAACGGATGAACCATAAAAGTCTGCTGCTGACTCAAAGTCAGTTTATTGGTCCGGCATTTAGCGGTCGGAATCTGTTCCGTTTCTGCCTGATCAATATCCCAATACTTCCGCTTGCACTGATCCTGATCAGCTATTCTTTTGTTGATCATCTCATTGAGACCAACACCGCCGGATTTGTACAGTTGAAACCCAACGGATTGTACATGACGGAGCGGATTTACCGACAGGGGGAAAAACAGATCCGGTTGGCGGGGATGATCCATCTTGGGCAAAAAGAGTATTACGATGATCTGACTGCTTCGATGCCCGGTGCTCGAACACTTATTCTGGCGGAAGGAGTCAGCGATGAGAGCGGATTGCTGACAGAACGGTTCGGTTACGGAAAAATTGCCGAGCTACTAGGTCTCACGTCACAGGAAAATATTCACTTTCAGGGACGGCTGATCGAAGCGACAGAGCTTGAGACGCCAGAGCCAGTCAAGCAGGATATCCCGGATATTCTACGCGCCGATATCGATCTGAAACAGTTTGATCCCCACACCCTGGAAGTGCTTAACGCCCTGGCAAAATATATATTAAATGCTGAATCTTTGACAGATGGCTACTTTGAATTTAATCGTTGGGCTCAGGAGCATATCACCCCTGACACCAATAAAATTATCATGGAGGATCTAATCCACAAACGGAACCGATCCGTCCTCAGCTACCTGCCGAAAGGGATGACCAGATACGATACCTTAGTCATCCCTTGGGGCGCGCTGCACATGAAAGGGATTGAAAAAGCTGTGGTGGAACAAGGGTTTCGCTTGGAAGAGAGTCGGGAACGTTTGAGTATCGATTTCTTACTGCTGCCATACGAAAAATTATGGGAGGATTTGATGGGAATACGTCGCAGCGTTAATAAAGAGCCATACTGAAATATTTATTCTACCCACCAAAGCTCGGCACTACATTCAACCAGCACATACCCGTCATCCTATCAATCCAAAACATCAATTTATTTCCATATATGACAAAATAGTCAATATTCCGCAATTCTCTGTAGAGCATTCTACATAGATGACTTTTAATATTTTTAAAAATAACCTTAAGTAGCTGTTTTTATTTGAATAAAAAGTTGGCATTGGTGTATATGAGTGAGCAGGCTTAGATACACAGACAAAAGCTAAAATTAGTGACACAACAAGGGCCTCATTTTGAGGCCCTTGAAGCTTGGATCTCCTTGTTAACAAATAAATATTTGTCAGAACTAAATGGTATCTGAGACGCTTCACGGGGGATTGTGATGTAAAAAGTAATCACATGGTCTTATTCTTACCTTGGTCGTTCTGTTATCCTTATAAACGATTTGATGGTCAAGGGTACCCAGAAGGTCTTAATTGTATCCTGGGTTACAGTGATGGATTGTGTTTTCTGGTTAACTGCTATTAAAGGGGAAAAATATGTTTTTTGCTGCCAAAAATTTATTCATCATAGTCCTTCTGTTGATCGTTAGCACCAGCGTTTACGCTGCACCGAAAGCTGAACTCTGGCCGCGCTGGCAGGCAAACAATGCGCAGAGCAGTCTCCGCGTCGATCACTCGATCTGGGCGCTGTTTCTGGATAAATACTTAGTTGTCGGCAAGTTCGGGGCAGCAAATTTGGTTCGCTATGCTGATGTAAGTTCTGCGGATAAAGACTCCCTCGCTCAATACCTTGCCGAACTGAGTGCCGTGCCGATGTCAAAGCTCAACCGCGCTGAACAAAAATCTACCTGGATCAATCTCTACAATGCCCTGACCGTCCAGACCAT
>JASJGU010000249.1:0-3443 GCA_033791385.1 Desulfuromusa sp. | reverse complement strand
GTTACAAAGGCGTCGCAAAACCTGTCAAGCATTTCCCACCAGAAACACTTGATCAGATGATTGTAAACGATTTCGAATTTGCAGACAACAATATAAAAAGAATTCTAGCCGAATGGCAAAAACGCTACGATTCTAAATCAGATCCTAAAAACTAGTTTTAATTTGACAGCCTGGTCCTTTTGTAATGGATCAGGCTGTCGATATTTCATGTTACCTTTTCTACAAGTGAAATATTAAATAGAGGTATGTTAATCGTGAGCGATCTGTCTGTTGCCAACACCTCAAATAAACCTCCTTATCTTCGGATATCCAGGCTGACCAAGAAGTTTGGTGAATTTGTAGCTTTGAACGATATTTCTCTCGATGTCAACGATGGGGAGTTTGTTTGTTTTCTAGGACCATCCGGTTGTGGAAAAACAACCTTTCTACGTGCCATTGCCGGTCTCGATATCCAAACTTCTGGTACGGTGCACCAGGCTGATAAAGATATCTCAGCGCTGCCTCCATCAGAACGTGACTTCGGGATCGTCTTTCAGTCCTACGCCCTGTTTCCCAACCTGACGGTTGAGAAAAATATTGCTTTTGGTCTGGAAAATCAAAAACTTTCGCGGGTCGACATCAAAAAGCGCGTGGACGAGCTACTGGAACTGGTGGGACTTCCGGAACAAGAAAAAAAATACCCTTCTCAACTATCAGGAGGGCAACAGCAACGCATTGCTTTGGCCAGAGCCATCGCCACATCCCCTGGCTTGTTACTGCTCGATGAACCTTTGTCGGCTCTTGATGCTAAAGTTCGGGTTTATTTGCGGCAGGAGGTTAAAGCCCTCCAGCAAAAACTTGCTGTGACCACGGTCATGGTGACCCACGATCAGGAGGAAGCCCTGACCATGGCAGATCGCATTGTGGTGATGAACCAGGGTGTCATTGATCAGATCGGGACCCCTACAGAAATATATCGTGAGCCCAAAACCTTGTTTGTAGCCAACTTTATCGGCACCATGAATCACGTGACTGGTTATGCCGGAACGCCTGAATCGGCCAGACTCGGATCACTCGAGTTAGCTTGCCGCAAGCACAGTCTGGCACCTGGTCAACAGGCTGTTCTTTCCATACGCCCCGAGGATATTGTTCCTATCGATGATATTGGAGCCGATGTTGTTCAAACAGGTAACAGCCTCACTGTAACGGTCAAGGATATGGAATTTCTTGGTTCGTTCTGGCGGCTTCATTTGACTGACGAGCAGTTGGGTATTTCTCAGCTGGTCATCGATCTGTCAGTCAATGCCGTCATTCGAATGAACACAACCGTTGGAAAAAAAATGTCCATAGAACTGCCATCAGATCGACTCATGGTTTTCGACCCTACCACGAACTAATACAATGAACAGTATTCCCTCTAATACCAAAGAAATGCCCCCTGCACCGATTATTCGCCCCAAAACGAGTAAAGATGCACGCATGATGGCAGCGTTTATGCTTGTCATTGCTGTCTACCTTGTGATCGCACTGGCTCTGCCGCTTTATGCGATGCTGTCAAAATCCTTCACGACGGCTGCTTTCGATCTGGACAATTTTGAATTTCAAGTCAATACGGGTGATGGCTGGGGTGAGGTGGTTTCCGCTGCTAAGATCAATGAAAACTTAAAACTCCTGAAGCCTGAAGAGTTAAAGACCAATTCGGACGGGCGTTTGTATGCCACCACCTTTTTTCCTGATTTCAGTTTTCGCAGCAAAACCGAATATCGCCTCCGGCAACTGGACCCAAACGCTTCGTTTCTCGTTGGTTCAACACGTGTGGCAGACACGGATTGGCACACCTATAAGGCGAACCAGTTCAGACGCATCGTCTTGCGTCCTTCTCAGTCCACGGGATTGGATAACTACCTTACTTATTTTTCCACTCCTGCGCTTTTTCGTTCCATTGGAAATTCGTTTTTCATTTCAATCCTGACCACATTGATTACGGTGAGTCTCGCATTTGGATTTGCCTATGCGCTGAATCGAAGCACCATGCGCTTCAAGGGGCTTTTCCGGATCATTGCCATGGTTCCGATTCTGGTACCTTCCTTGTTGCCCGGGATCGCGCTGGTCTATCTGTTTGGTAATCAGGGGATTGTCAAAGGCCTGTTGTTCGGTCACGATATTTATGGTCCCATAGGAATTGTGCTGGGATCAATCTTTTTCACGTTTCCGCATGCGTTGATCATCATTACCACGGCCCTGTCCATTTCTGATGCGCGTCTCTATGAAGCAGCCATTTCCCTGCGTGCCAGTGCCTGGAAGACATTCTGGACGGTGACCCTCCCAGGTGCGCGTTACGGATTGCTTTCGGCATCCTTTGTAGTTTTCAACCTGGTGATTACCGACTTCGGATTACCTAAGGTCATTGGGGGGCAATACAACATGCTGGCCGTGGACATCTACAAACAGGTCATCGGTCAACAGAATTTTGAAATGTGGGCTGTTGTGTCTGGGGTGTTGCTGATCCCGGCCATGATGGCATTTGCCATCGATCGCTATGTGCAATCAAAACAGGTCGCACAACTCTCTTCACGCTCCGTACCTTATGAGCCCAAGCCAGATCGAAAATTTGATACGATTTGTTTGTCGTACTGCAGCATGGTGGCCTTTTTCATCCTGAGCCTGATTATCATTTGTCAATACGCAGCACTCGTCAAACTCTGGCCTTACAATTTAACACTCGGTTTGGGAAACTACAATTTTGATGTGATGGATGGGGGCGGGTGGGCTTCTTATGGCAATTCGATCCAAATGGCATTGTTAACTGCTTTAATCGGAACAATAGTCGTTTTTTTCGGGGCCTATATGGTTGAAAAAATAAAAGGGTTTCTGATCATCAGGTCCAGTTTCCAGTTTCTGGCCATGTTGCCAATGGCAATTCCAGGAATGGTCTTGGGCCTGGCCTATATCTTTTTCTTCAACGACCCGAGAAACCCGCTCAATCCAATATATGGCACAATGGTGATTCTGGTTGTCTGCACTGTCACTCACTTTTATACTGTCTCCCACCTCACCGCCGTAACCGCATTAAAACAGATGGATCGGGAATTTGAGGCGGTCGCCTCGTCGCTAAAACAACCGTTTTACAGACTCGTGGCCAAAGTCACGGTGCCGGTCTGTATGCCTGCCATTCTGGATGTCTCGATCTACCTGTTTGTCAACGCGATGACCACTGTCTCTGCCGTGATTTTTCTCTACTCTCCGGACACCGCCCTCGCCTCTGTGGCGGTGATGAATATGGACGATGCCGGTGACGTCGCGCCCGCAGCGGCTATGGGCATGATGATTTTTTATACCAATGTCGCGGCACGTTTGATCCACCTTTTTGTGACTCGGAAACTGTTGGTGCGCACCCAGGCCTGGCGGACACGGTAGGTCGGCTTCTGATTCCCGTATCCGTTCAGGGGTTCAGGGTTCAAGGT
>JASJGU010000248.1:0-14154 GCA_033791385.1 Desulfuromusa sp. | reverse complement strand
GGCTTGAAAACAGCCATTGGTTTCAGCAGCGATGCTGACGTTGTCAACTGGAATGGCTCTGAAGATGATTTTGCTGCGAAAGCTGCAACGGTTGGTGTGTTGTCGCAAGCCAATGAAGATGTTCGTTCCTTGCGTGAACTGTTGATTTACGGTTTGAAGGGGATGGCTGCATATACCGATCATGCTGCCATACTTGGTTTTGAAAAATCAGAAATCTATGATTTTATGGTAGAGGCACTGGTCTCAACCACACAAGATCTGAGCGTTGATGAGATGGTTGGTATGGTGCTGAAATGCGGCGAAACAGCAGTCACAGCCATGGCACTGCTCGATGAAGCTAATACGACAGCCTACGGTAATCCAGAAATCACCAAAGTCAACATTGGCGTACGTGGTAATCCTGGTATCCTGATTTCCGGTCACGACCTGAAAGATATGGAAGAACTGCTCAAGCAGACTGAGGGCACTGGCGTTGACGTTTATACTCACTGTGAAATGTTGCCAGCTAACTATTATCCGGCATTTAAAAAATACGACCATTTTGTCGGCAACTACGGCGATTCCTGGTGGCATCAAGATAAAGAGTTTGCCTCATTCAATGGCCCAATCCTGATGACCACTAACTGTATTACTCCAGTTCAGGATGCTTATAAAGACCGTTTCTATACCACTGGCCTGGCCGGTTGGCCGGGTGCCGTCCATATTGAAGATCGTCCCGCAGGTGGCAACAAGGATTTTTCTGCCATCATTGAGCAGGCCAAAACCTGTGCTGCGCCGATTGAAATTGAAACTGGTGAAATCGTCGGTGGTTTCGCTCATGCTCAGGTGATGGCTCTGGCAGATAAAGTTGTCGATGCAGTTAAATCAGGGGCATTGAAGCGCTTTGTGGTTATGGCTGGTTGTGATGGTCGTCACAATAGTCGGAAATATTTCACTGAAGTTGCTGAAGAGTTGCCGAAGGACACGGTTATTTTGACCGCTGGTTGTGCCAAGTTCCGTTATAATAAATTAGATCTTGGTGACATCGGTGGCATTCCGCGGGTTCTGGATGCTGGTCAGTGTAATGATTCTTATTCTCTGGCATATATTGCTCTCCAGCTGAAAGAAGTTTTCGGTCTCGACGACATCAACGACCTGCCGATTTCCTACGATATCGCTTGGTATGAGCAGAAGGCCGTTATTGTTCTGTTGGCACTGCTGTTCCTCGGTGTTAAGGGGATTCGCCTTGGACCTACCTTGCCAGCCTTCCTGTCACCAAACGTGGCCAAGGTTCTGGTTGATAACTTTAATATCAAGCCGACCGGAGATGTGAAAGCCGATGTCGAAGCGATGATGGCTGGAAATTAATCAAAGCTATTTTAAAGTGATAAAAAAGGGCGAAAGGTCGAAAGATCTTCCGCCCTTTTTTTATCTATAAATAAAACTTACGTTGAAGTTTTTGCCACTTGTTGGCAGAATGCGGCACATTGAAACATCACAAATAATCATTATTTTCAAAGGGAAATTGTTATGTCATATGGAAAAAAAGAGGGTGTCCTCTATTTCGGGATACCATCCGGTAGCTTGAATGAGCAGGTTTTACGGTTGTTGGCAAAATCAGGTCGGCCATTACAAAAAAGTCGGCAATATGAGCTGATGGGTCCTTATGATAAGGATGTGATTTTCCGGGTTTTAGATCGCAAGGAAATGGCTCAGAAGGTTAGTGACGGTATCGTTGATTGTGGTATCACCGGGAAAGATTATATTTATGAGGCCGGTCGGGAGCAGGAGATTGAAGTGCTGGGGGATTTTATTTTCTCCAAGTATACAAATCAACCTTCCAGATTGGTTCTGGCGACTCGGGCGGGGCTGGGGATCGAAACACCTGAAGACTGCAGGGGGAAGGTTATCGCTACCGAACTGCCGAATTTGACCAAACGGCGCATGGCAGAATTGTATGGTATCGAGGACCTCCAGATTTTGCATAGCGAGGGCAAGACTGAGGCGAAAGTGAATATGGGGGAATGCGATGCTTTTACCGATATTACTGAAACTGGCGCAACTCTGAAGGCAAATGGGAATATCATTGTTGCCGAACTGTTTACCTCTAACCCCCAGTTGATTGCCAATACTGAAGCTCTTAAAAACCCTGCTAAACTGGAAAAAATGGAAGACATCCGCATGTGCATCGATGCGGTTTTGCAGGCCGAACGGGAGCCGGTTTTTATGGTATTTATGGATGTGCCGACTGCCGTCCTGTCTCAGGTTGAAAAGATGTTGCCTTCGGTGGTTTCACCGACGGTGAGTCCGGTCATTGATGAGGCATGGTGTAGTGTTTCAGCCGTTATTCGAGAATCTGAACTGAATATTCTGGCACCGAAACTGCTGCGGCTTGGTGTCGATGGTATTGTGCCGATTCCTGCACCGAAAGTTTTTACCCAGGATATGGTGAAAGCTAAGCATTTTTGATGATGGCGTCGCACAAAAGTCCGATCTCCGGTGTTACAGTAGTTTTTAAGGATCTTGACATACCATATAGTATGCCTGCGCCCCTGAAAAACCACTACGCCGTGTAGATCGAAATTTTTGCTTAACCATATATTTTTTTTTGCGAGATCATTTTTGCTAGCCGACTTAAATGGAGATTGTTATGGATAAAAAAATGTTAGAAGAGGGAACAGATCTGCTGATTGATTTTGAAAAGCGTGGTGGTTTGATTCCGGCGGTGGTGCAGGATGTTGCTGATGGTCGGATTCTGATGCTGGCCTATGTCAATCCTGAAGCCCTGAAAATCACTCTGGAGAAGGGGATGGCGACATTCTGGTCGACTTCACGCAACGAATTGTGGACCAAAGGGGAAACCTCCGGAGATTTTCTTAAAATTGTCGAAATATTGACCGACTGTGATCAGGACGCGATTGTTTACCGAGTTGAACCGCAAGGTGGTGGTGCTTGTCATACCAAGGACCCTGAGTCTGGCAAGACCCGGGCTAGTTGTTTTTACCGGAAATTTGAACTGCCAGGTGAGAAGTTGATTTACATAAAGTAAGTGAAAGAAATAGTTGTTAAATTAAAAAGCGGAAGGTTGTTGACCTTCCGCTTTTTTCTTCTGCTCGACTCTGCTATCCTCCAAGGCTGATTCGATTAGGGAGTTGATATGAACGAAAGCCATACACATCGTTTACCACCGCAGAATCTGGAAGCTGAAATGTCAGTGCTTGGCGGCGTGTTGTTAGAAAATGAAGCACTTAACCGGGCTTTGGAGTATCTGACGAGCGAAGATTTCTATCGTGAGAGCCACCGGAAGATTTTCAAGGCTCTAATTATTTTGGGGGATAAAAGTGAACCGGCCGATCTGGTCACCCTGACGGCAGTTCTTAATGACCGTGGTGAGCTTGAAGCTGTCGGTGGGAGTACCTATCTGGCAACTCTGGTTGACTATGTTCCTACGGCGGCCAATATTAATTACTACTGTAAGTTGGTTAAAGAGAAGGCGGTTGCACGTAAATTGATTGAAGCGTCAACGGCCATTGCCACCCGTGGTTATGAAGGCGGGGACATGGAGGAGATTCTTGATCAGGCTGAGAAATCTATTTTCGAAATCTCCGAAAATAGGATTCGGCCTTCCTACTTTCCGGTGCGGGACATTCTTAAGGATACCTTCAAGTCGATAGAGGCGCTCTATGAGCGCAAAGAACTGGTAACCGGGGTACCAACCGGTTACCACGATTTGGATAAGATGACAGCTGGCTTGCAACCCAGCGATTTGCTCATCGTTGCCGGGCGTCCCTCCATGGGGAAGACTGCATTCGCATTGAATTTGGTCGAATATGCAACGACCCACGCAGATAAAGCGGTTCCTGCGGTGATTTTTTCTCTGGAAATGAGCAAAGAACAGTTGGTTCAGCGGATGCTCTGCTCCATGGCTAAGGTTGATGCCGGGCGACTACGAACCGGACACCTTGGGGAGTCGGACTGGCCGAAGCTGACCATGGCCGCTGGTCTGTTGAATGAAACGCAAATTTTTATCGATGATACACCGGCTATATCAGTTCTTGAATTGCGCTCGAAAGCCCGGCGTTTGAAAGCTGAACATGGTTTAGGACTGATCATTGTCGATTATCTACAATTGATGCGGGGTAGTAACCCGGAAAGTCGGCAGCAGGAAATTTCTGAAATTTCCCGTTCTCTCAAAGCTTTGGCTAAAGAACTGTCGCTGCCGGTTGTGGCTCTGTCTCAGTTAAATCGTTCCCTTGAAAGTCGTACCGATAAACGACCCATGATGGCAGATTTGCGTGAATCAGGGGCTATTGAGCAGGATGCTGACGTAATTATGTTTGTCTATCGTGAAGCGGTTTATTGCGAAGATTGTAAAAGCCGGGAGAGAACCTGTGAAAAAGGGCACGATAAAGATGCTGAAATTATTATTGGTAAACAGCGGAACGGTCCAATCGGGACAGTCCATCTGACTTTCCGAGGTGAATTTACCCGTTTTGAGAACCAGGCCAAAAGGGATGACGGTTACTAAGCTAGCCGAACAAGGCTGAAGGCGTTTAGCAGGCTGTTGAAAAACTATCTGCAGTGCAACTGCGGCGTTTAAAATAGCCTCAAAATGCTCATTTACGGTATATGAACTGTGCTTTTTCGATCATTTTTCCTTGCATTTGCTGCCTCGAAAACGTTTTTCAACACCCTGTTAGGCCTTTAGCCTTTTTTTCTAATCGTCTAACCGTCTTACAGCCTGAATAGTTTAACTGCCACGCTTCACATCAATCTCAAGTGTTTTGATCTTTTTTCTCAAGGTATTCCGGTTGATTCCAAGAATTTCAGCTGTTCTGATCTGGTTGCCGCGGGTTTTTTGTAGAACAATATTAATCAGCGGTCGTTCTATCTGATGCAATACCATTTCGTAAAGATTGTTCATTTCTTGCAGATTCATTCGAACCAGGGAATTCTCAAGTTTCTGGGCAACCAGACTTTCAAGGGATTCACCCTGACGTTGAATTACTTCGACCCCAAGGAGTTCCGGAAAATCAGCTGGCATCAGGACCTGATTGGGGGAGAGAAGGGCGGCTCTCTTAATGGCATTTTCCAATTCCCTGATGTTGCCGGGCCAGTCGTGTGATCTGAATAAATCGAGAGTTTTTGCGTTGCACTCTTTGGCTTCAATGCCCAGGTCCTGTTTCGATTTCTGCAGAAAGAAATCTGTCAGCATCGGAATATCGTCTCTACGTTCCCGCAGAGCTGGAAGCTTAATTGGTACTACGTTGAGACGATAATAGAGATCTTCACGAAAGCGTTTTACTTTGACCAGAGAGGCGATATTCTGGTTGGTTGCAGCAACAATTCTCACATCGACACGTAGTGTCTGATTTCCACCAGTGCGGGTAATTTCTTTTTCTTGTAAAACCCGGAGCAGCTTAGCCTGTAGTTCCAAAGGCATATCGCCGATTTCATCCAGAAACAAGGTGCCACCATCAGCTTGCTCAAATTTCCCGGTTTTACGTTCCGTTGCCCCAGTAAAAGCACCTCGTTCGTGACCGAACAGTTCTGTTTCCAGAAGCTCGCGAGGAATCGCTGCACAGTTTAAGGCAATAAATGGACTGCCCAGGCGTTGGCTGTTGACATGAATTGCCCGGGCTATCAATTCTTTTCCCGTGCCACTTTCTCCAGTGACTAAAATTGTGACATCTGATCCTGCAACCCGACCAAGAATTTTGTAGATTTCCTGCATCGGCGGGCTATTTCCAATGATTGACCGGCCAAGACTATATTGATCTTGAAGCTCTTCTTTCAGGTGATCAATTTTCCCGCTTAGTTCTGCCGCTTTTTCCGATTTCAGGATAATTGCATCAAGTGCGGTCAGGTCAAAGGGTTTGGTCAGATAATCGTAGGCCCCATTTTTCATTGCGGACACAGCGTGTTCCATGGTCGCTTCAGCAGTCATGATAATAATCAAGGTATCTGGATAATCGGCACGGAACTGTTTGAGCAAGTCAAGTCCTTGTACCCCCGGCATTTTAATATCCAGAATAGCAAGATCATAGCGGTGTTTTTGAGCCAGGCTTCTGGCCTGTGAACCATCTTCAGCCAGATCAACAGTGAACCCCTGCTTTTTTAAAGCTTTGGATAGTACCCAGCGGATGCTCTCTTCATCGTCAGCGACGAGAATGCGTTCAATTGCCATTGCTTATTTTCCTTTTTCAATTTCATTTGTTATGCGGTTGTGAAACAGCGGTAGTGATACTTTGACCTGGGTGCCCCCTTCAGGTCGATCAATGAATTGTAATAGTCCCTCGTGATCGGCAACAATCTTTTGGCAGATGGGCAGCCCGAGACCGTTGCCGGCAGTTTTTGTGGTGTAGAAGGGGGTGAAAATTTTCTCTAGTTCTACTGCTGAAATTCCCGGTCCCTGGTCGCTGATAGAAATCTGAACCATGGGTGTCGAGCGGGTGCCGGGGAGGCTTAAGTGGTATTCAGTGCTAATGTTGGTTGTAATAGTGATTTTGTTTTTATCTGTAGTCGCTTCGCAGCTATTTTTTATCAGATTCAGAAAAAGACGCATCAGCAGATCCCGATCACCGGTAATTTCCGGGATACTGGGATCGAGTTGCCATATGAAAAGAATGTCATGATTTTTGGCGGTATGTTTGTGTAACGTAACAATCTCCACCAGAAGCTGACCGATGTTAATGGATTCAAGTCGAGCCTTACGTGGATGGGAAAGATCTAATAACTCTTCAATGATTCGGTTGACCCGTTCTGTCTCTCGGATGATCAGTTGGGTATATTCTTGAAGTTCACTATTTCCCTCCAGTTCCAACTGCAGGAGTTGTGCGGAGCCTTTAATCCCACCCAGGGGATTTTTGATCTCGTGAGCCAACCCCGCCGCCATCGTGTCGATCATGGCTAAGCGATCGGCATGACGCACTGCTCCTTCGAGTGAGCGTACCTGGGTGAGATCATGGAGGACGATAATCGCTCCTTGTTGTGGCTCGGTTGTAGAAAACATAGGGGAGACAGTGACGCTGACCTGTCGTTGTTGTGAGCCGGAGGTTCTGAGTGTGATTGCTTCGTGGCTGGAGATGGAACGTCCTTCGTCAAGAGTTGTGCGTGAAAGGTAACATAGGGTTTCCTGCCATTGGAAACACTGGAAAAAGGATTTGCCAATCGTCTGTTTTTCAGACAGCCCGGAATAATGCTGAGCTGCGGAGTTAAAAAAAATAATTTCCCCCCGTTGATCAATCGCAATCACTGCGTCGTCAATATTTTCCAGGATCATGGTATATTCCTGGTGTGAAAGTTGGCGTGGACTGCTCATGCGGCCTCAACTTCAGAGAAAAAAGATTTTGTCAGAGCCAGCACCTGGTCAAGTTGTTCGGTTTTTTGCAAGGCAGAACGAAAATGAGCGGCCCCAGCTAGCCCTCGTGCATACCAGCAAAGGTGTTTGCGCATCTCTAAGAGTGTTTTCTTGTCCCCAAATTGCTCGCGATGTAACTGCAGATGCTGTAATGCAACCCGGCATTTTTCTCTGGAGCTGGGATAGGTGATCGCTTTCCCCGCCAACAGATCCAGAGTTTGAGTGATTAACCAGGGATTTCCATAGCCGCCACGACCAATCATAACTGCGTCACAACCGGTTTGCTGGAGCATCCGTATGGCATCATCTGCGGTGAAAATATCGCCACTTCCAAACACCGGTATATTCAGGGCAGACTTCAATTCGGTAATTTGTTCCCAGTGGGCTTTTCCGGCGAATCCTTGACTGCGGGGGCGTGGATGGAGGGTGATTGCATCGACCCCTTCCGCTTCCGCAATCCGTCCAATCTCGAGAAAGTTGAGTGATTTGCCATCCCACCCTGAACGGATTTTTATCGTCAAGGGGCCGGGGTAGACTTTGCGTACCGCCTTAAGTATTTGGCTGACCCGCCGAGGCTCTTGTAGTAGCGCACTTCCTGCCCCGCTGCGGACCACTTTTTTGACCGGGCAGCCCATGTTAATGTCGAGCAGGGATCCATCACCTATAACCATTTTCGCTGCTTTTGCCAAGACTGTTGGGTTATCTCCAAATAGCTGAATTCCAAGAGGAAACTCTTCCTGATGAGTGGTGAGGAGTAAGCGGGTTCTTTGACCGTCACGAATCAAGCCATTAGCGCTGATCATTTCGGAGAATACCAAGCTGACACCGAAAGATTTCATGATTCGCCGGTAGGGCAAGCTGGTAATTCCTGCCATGGGAGCAAGGATAACCGGATTTGATAGTTTTAGTGAATTAATATAGGGAAGCTGTGTTTGCATAATAATTAGGCATATTATTGATTCTTTAGTTCTAGGGCAAGAGAAAAATAACCTTTTTTGTCAGGCAAAGTCACTAAACTTGTGGGGGTACAAATAATGGATACTGTATACAATTTACAGCTTGACAACGGGGAAGTGAGTTGTTAGAACATTATTTGTGATTTTAAGAGAGTAAAGGTTTTTAAGTTCATAAATATCAACTTAAAACACCAATTAATGAGTTTAGCTATAAACTGTATAAAAAACTGTTATTATTTATACAGGTCATCTTCCGCAATGCGGAAGCTTTTCTTTCTTGGCCCATATGGGCATCTTCAAATTGTTTTTTAACAACCACAAAAGGAGAGAGAGTATGTCAACAATGAAAAAGGTTTTAGCGGAAAAGATTGCTGCGCATCGTCCTCGTACGACTAGACTGGTTAAAGAGTTCGGTGATGTTGTCCTCGGTGAAGCAACGATCGGCCAGGCTATCGGTGGTGCTCGTGGAATTAAGTCTCTGGTTACTGATATCTCCTATCTCGATCCTATGGAAGGGATTCGTTTCCGTGGTATGACCATCCCTGAGACTTTTGCAGCTCTGCCACAAGTTCCCGGTAAAACTGAGCCTTTTGTTGAGGGTTTCTGGTATCTATTGATGACCGGCGACATTCCAACAATGGCGCAAACTCTTGAAGTTGTTGAAGACTGGAAAAGCCGTTCCCAGATTCCAGCTTATGTTATCGACGTGCTGCGTGCTCTGCCACGTGACAGCCATCCAATGGTTATGTTCTCTTCTGCTATCCTGGCGATGCAGCGTGATTCGGTTTTCTCCAACAACTATGCTGCTGGCAAATTCAACAAGATGACTTGTTGGGAAGATATGTACGAAGATTCCACCAATCTGATGGCTAAACTGGCTCCGATTGGTGCTTATATCTATCGGATGAAGTACAAAGGTGATATCCATATTGCTCCTGATCCAAACCTTGATATGGGCGGTAACTTTGCTCACATGATGGGCCAGCCAGCTCCTTATGATGATGTTGCCCGGATGTATTTCATCCTGCATTCTGATCATGAGTCTGGTAACGTTTCTGCTCATGCCACTCACTTGGTCGCTTCTGCTCTCTCCGATGCTTACTATGCCTATAGTGCTGGTATCAACGGCCTGGCTGGTCCTCTGCACGGTCTGGCAAATGAAGAGGTTCTCCGTTGGACGCAAAACTTCATGCAGCAGCTTGGTGGCGAACTGCCAACTAAAGAGCAACTCAAAGAAGCTCTCTGGGCTACACTTAACAGCGGTCAAGTTATTCCTGGGTACGGTCATGCCGTTCTGCGTAAAACTGACCCACGTTATTCCTCACAGCGTGAGTTCTGTCTCAAGACTGAGGGACTCAAGGATTACCCACTGTTCAAACTGGTCAGCATGATTTTTGAAGTTGCACCTGATATTTTGCTAGAGCAGGGTAAAGCTAAAAATCCATGGCCAAATGTTGATGCTCAGTCTGGTGTTATCCAGTGGTACTATGGCGTAACCCAGTACGAGTTCTATACTGTTCTGTTCGGTATCGGCCGCGCTATTGGTTGCCTGCCTAACATCACTTGGGACCGTGCTCTCGGTTACGCAATTGAGCGTCCTAAGTCTGTTACCACCGCAATGCTGGAAGCTGCTGCTGGTATCAAGTAATATTTAATATTACATTATTTGTTCTTTTATTTAAGGGAGTCTCCTCAGTGAGACTCCCTTTTTTTTATAGCCGAGTATAATTCAAAAAAGTTCTCACTCGCCACTCTCTTGTAAAAGGAGTTACACAAATGAAACAACGGCTACTTATTTTTTCTGTTGTTTGTTCTTTTGTCATTAGCATGGCAGGCTGCGCGACCAATACGATCCACGAAAATACCAAAAAGGGTACCGCTGGAGGTGTCTTGGGTGTCGGCACGGGAGCTTATATGGATAAGCAGCAGGCCGAATTTGAGCAACAACTGGCGAATGAACAAGCACAGCAGCGAATTGAGATTGAGCGGCAGGAGAATGAAACTCTTAAGTTGACGATGAACAGTGAGGTTTCCTTTGATTTTAATTCAGACAACATCAAGTCAACCTTTCAGTCTCCTCTCAGCAAAATTGCCGATATCATGAGCCGTTATCTGCAAACCCAGATTGTTGTTGTCGGGCATACGGACAATGTTGGCTCTGCTCAATACAATCTTGAACTTTCGCTACGCAGAGCTAATGCTGTGGCTGATTACCTGATTATGCGTGGGGTGGCAACTTCGCGGATGGGAACAGAAGGGCGTGGTGAGGTGGAACCGATTGCCAGTAATGTGAGTGTCACTGGTCGAGCGCAGAATCGACGAGTAGAAATCTTTGTCATGCCGAGCCAGGATGCTGGGTAGTATCAGCAGGTGACACTTGGGCGGGTAATACCGGCTATTTTGTTAAAATATGAACCATTTAATCGCTGCGGGTTCAATTTTCCGTCGCCCTGGGCGAAAGCTGGCTGAAAGCCAGCGGGATGACAGCGCAGTTAATACCCCGCTGCTTACGGCGGGGAGTTTTATTGGCTGGTGTCCCGCCCCGTGTGGTTCAGGTTTCCTCAGGCGTTTCAGTTGGACCTTCAGTTGGAACTTCAGTAGGAACTTCAGTAGGAACTTCAGTAGGAACTTCAGTTACTGCTTTCTGATGGACATGTTTTTCTTTTTCTTTGCGTTTTGCATAAATCAATAGTTTTTTATCTGTATAAGATTCAACTTCCCCGGCAAAAGATTCAATCTTGAAGTAGTCGTGGATTTTTTGTGGTGCGTCCATAAAGAATTTGTTCAATTCCTGAACTTTGTTTCTATTTAGCCCCGCAGTTTTTGTCCACTCTTGAAAATCATGATTTTTTGAGATAACCAACGTTTCTTGCAGAATAAATTCTGAATCTTGGATCATCGCTCGCCATTCATCTTCAGTGAATGCTTTGATATGGGTGGGATTGCGCATTTTTTCCATGGTTTGAAAGAAATCTGCAATCTCCGGATCAGAGGGCATCAGCGTGTCGATGATTGCCATTCGACCACCACGACGCAGGACCCGGTGGAATTCACGTAACGCTTGCGGGACATCAGCGAAATGATGGGGAGCAATGCGGCAAGTGAGCAGGGTAAAAGAACCAGCCGGAAAGGGGAGATCTTCAGCATCAGCTTCGCGGAAAACGACGTTGTCAACACGACCTTCCTCTGCGATATGTTCCTGGGCTTTTTTTAACATCTGCATGGTGAGATCTGACGCAACAACTTGTCTGACCAATGGTGCAAAGAAAAGAGCCATGTGCCCCCCGCCACAGGCTACATCAAGCATGTTGTCGTCGTGAGATGGTTTGAGTAGCCGTACTGCTTCTTCCAGATCTTCTCCTCCAGAAAAATGGGTGGCCTCAACGTATGCAACCGCTGTTCTGCCAAACTGCTCACGAATCTTATTTTTAAATTTACTATCCATTCAAGGATCCTCCCAAGGATTTTGCGACATTATAGCATTGAACTGAAATGTTTTGTCGCAATTTAGAAATTTAATTTGAAAACTGATGCTTGGCGTGCTGGTGCTACTCAGTTACAATTCATTTCTTTAAAAATAGTTTCAAACGAAAAATAAGGAAATGTTATGCAGAAATGTCAAGTTGGTGCAGAAACGATTCGCATGCTGGGGTTAGGTCATCCTTGGGTTATCGCTGACCGCTATACAAAACAGTGGCCACCTGGGAAAGCTGGTGATTTGATAGCGTTGGTTGATGATAAACAAAACTACTTGGCTACGGCTTTATATGATCCAAAGGATAGAATTGTTGCTCGTATTATTGATCAAGAGAGAATTCAGCTGACTGAGGGGTGGTTAGAAAAAAAACTCATTCAGGCAAAACGACTGCGTCAACATGCCCAGCTAAAAGAAACCGATGCTTTCCGGTGGCTCAATGGTGAAGGTGATGGGCTGCCCGGAGTGACGGTCGATTGCTATGCCAATTATTTGATGCTGCAATTATATACGACCGCTTGGGATACTTATCTTGAGCCATTGACAGCTGCCCTGCAGAAGGTTTTTCAGCCCAGAGGGATCTATCGTAAGCTCAGACCGCAGGAAACCCGTGCCTTGGAGGCAAAAGAAAGCACTAAGGTATACAGCCGTTTAATAGCAGGAACCTCTGCACCGGTGCCATTGCCGGTCAAAGAAAATGGCTTGAACTATCTGGTCGATTTGCATGAAGGGTTGAATACCGGCCTTTTTCCCGATCAGCGACGTAACCGTCAAGAATTGATGTCCCGGGTTGCCGGGAAAAGGGTACTCAACCTGTTTGCGTTTACTGGTGCATTTTCTGTCGCTGCCGCTGCTGCAGGCGCCAAAAAGGTGACCAGTGTTGATGTTTCGGCAAAATATCTGGAGATTGCGCGGGAGAATTTTTCTGTAAATCGGATCAATCCAAAACGGCATGAATTTATTGCGAGTGATGTTTTTGCTGAACTAGCGAGGATGCAGACACAACAACGACGCTTTGATATTATTCTGTTTGACCCACCATCATTTTCTACGACCAGTAAAAGCCGTTTTTCCACCCATGGTGGTACGTCAAAGCTGGTGACAGCAACCTTGCCACTTTTGGAGCCAGGCGGTTTATTGATCAGTTCCAGCAATCATCAAAAGGTGTCCATGGATGATTACATGAAAGAACTGCGACGAGGGGCTTTGCAATCTGGCGATGAACTGAAGACAATTTTTACCAGCGGCCAGCCGGAGGATTTTCCCTGCTCAGTCAGTTTTCCTGAAGGTCGGTACCTGAAATTTGTTATCAATGTGAAACATTGATTCACCTTCTTTTGCGTAGCTATCTTATTACTTTTAACTGGTGCATCCCGGTGTTGATCCTCATCGCCCTGAGCTATGTTGGCTGGTGGGGGCAGCATATAGGCGGGGGTTTTAAAGTTTTATGGATTAAGCCCAAAAAACATTCTTTTTCGCAGCATCTATGGTGACGATGCCTTGTTCGGCACAAATCGCCGGAATATCGTCCATCTACGTTTTTATGTTCATTCTCTTCGGCGTTTTTCTGCTGCAGTCAGATGCTGGAGAGTTCGTCATCGATCTGGCCCGCTCCGTCGCCGGACGAATAATTGGCGGTCCTGGCCTGGTAGCTGTCATGGCTTCGGGATTGATGGGGACCATCTCCGGTTCAGCCGTCACCAACACCGCCTCGACTGGCTTGGTGATTTTACGATTTTCTTTTTTGCTCTATTCGGTCTTTATGCTTTTGCCGCCGCGGTTGAAGGTTATATGGAGGCCAAGCTGAGTCCACTACTTCGTCTGTTGACATTGGGGCCTGCGGCAGCCTTGTTATGGCCGGCTATCTGGTTGGGTTATCTGGTTGGGTTATCTGGTTGGGTTAATCGTGCTGAGCGGAGTTTTTGTGTTTAATTGACTTGTTCCTCAGGGTGGAACAGGGGACGTTGTCTTGACCACTTAAGATAACTTTTTGAAAATATCTAGCTTGCAGAACGACAAAAACTAAGTGATGAAACGGTTGGTCTTTTGTCGTTCTGCAAGTTGTATTTTAAGTTCTAGTTCAGTTATAGTGCGCGATTATTCACTGACAGAGACATTTTTATAATTGATATACAGGAGGAACAAGATGTTTCGTGAACCGAAAGAAATTGTCAAAGAGCTGCAGGAAAAACTTCAGGAATTGTGGAGGTATCTTTGACGTCCCGGGAAAGCAAGAACGGGTTTCAGAGCTTGAAGCTGAAATAGCTAAACCCGATTTTTGGGATCAGGGGGAGCAGGCTCAGGAGCGCTTAAAGGAACACACCCGGTTGAAGAATATAGCTGAAGATTGTGTTTCCACAAAACAGCAATTGGACGATATTCAG
>JASJGU010000247.1:0-2935 GCA_033791385.1 Desulfuromusa sp. | reverse complement strand
ACTATTTCCATCCCTTCGAGGGCTACCATAAATTGCGATAATTTTGACCATGCATTACCCCTATCTTTATATATGTATAATTAACACCTCAATCTTGCATATCCGGTAGGTAGCGCAGACTCCGAACTTGCCAGTTGCAAGATTTAGGTAACACTATTTTTCCAACCCTCTAAAGTTACTCTGTTTTTCAAGCTAGGTCAAAAACCGGTTATGATTATACAAATAATTTATATGCTCAGTGATTCATTTTGGAGCGGAATATTTTTCAGAATGTTCTACAAAATCGCTCCAATCCTGTTACTGTTACCTATTAATGCTCAAATTAGTCTTCATTATATGATTATGAATAAAGTAACCTCTGCTCAAAAGAGGAATTGATAAATCAAGATCCGAACCCGTCTCCTTAAGGAGTAGCTTGTGACCGTATTGATAATAATATTTGGTACTTTGACTTTTCTCGCTGGCATTGTCATTTTAATAAACCCTGATTTTATATTTGGCTTTCTGCACAGACAATTGGGCAAGGTGGAAATACATGTTCTGAATGTTGTAGTTAGAGTCTTTTTCGGTGTTTTACTGATATCTCAATCCAGCATATCCAAATTTCCTACTGTAATTGAGACTATTGGCTGGTTCTGTATTGCTATAGCTGTAATTCTGACGCTACTGGGGCGTGAACATTTCAAGCGGCTAATATCTTGGGCTTTATCATTGGTAGAAACATATAACCGTGTTGGAGGAGTTTTAATAATGACATTTGGTGCTTTTCTTATTTATGCTTTTGTTTAGTAGGCCATTGTAACTGAGGGTGATCAGCAAGTCTGCCCTTGACCTTTCTTGTCCAGATGAGTCAAAGGCAAACCTCTTTGCCTTGCCCTGGTTGCTGATAGTAACTTCTTTTGATGACATTCGGGCACTTCGTTTGTTTTTCTTTGTACTCATCAAAAAGGTGCATCCTCAAAGTCGTTACCTTGGCCGTTAACGTTTTGAGGATATAACCTTTTTCATGCTTATTTGCTCTTCAGCCCCAGACCGTACCGTCTTTGTACTTCCTGTGCCTTTTCGCGGCCAATAAAGTTTTCTGCTCATTCGCTACGCGGCAGGAAGCACACCTTTACATTTGGCTGCGCTAACGTCGCGGGGCGTGGTTAAGCCAGAAAGACTTCCGGTTCACGTCGCTCACTGAACAGTTCGTGCAGTTTTTGTGCGGAACCCTTCACTTTTTCGTGGATGAGCGTGCGCGCATTTTCCGGGCAAAAGCGTTCACAGGCCATGCACCAGATACAGTTGTCCGGATCGGCCTCGGCGGCATTTTCAGTCATGTGCATGCCCTGCGTTGGACAGACCTCGATGCATTTGCCGCATTGAGTGCAGGCGGCCGGATCGACACTGGTTGCAGAACCTGTCGGCTGCATCCGCTCTTTGTACGGACGATTCCCCGGAACCTGTTCGATGGTCAGCCCAGTGCTTCCGATCTTCCGGCCAAATTCTACTGCTTTGACAAGATCCTCGGCATCCGGCCGTCCAGCGGACAGTCTGAGTGCTGCTGTCGAAAATGAGTGTTCGGCAAGAAATGCTCCGGCGGCAACGGGATGGAACCCCTGTTCTATGCAAAGATCGTAGAGTTCGACGAGGCTGTCATCATAGTGCCGGTTGCCATAAACAACAACGGGAACAACGGCAGTGCCGCTGCCAGATATCGTTTTAAAACGTTCAACTGCCAGAGCAGGGAGTCTGCCGCCATAGACCGGCATACCGACCAGTACCAGATCCGTATCACTGAACATCGGGAGGTCCTCCGGTGCGGCAGTGGTCAGATCTGTGGTTGTTCCTGTTTCGCAACTGGTTCCTTTTCCGATGGCTTCTAGGGTTGTGCTGGTGGTTCCGGTGGGTGAGAAAAATACATAATGGATGGTTTTATTGTTCATGAATCTCCTCTTGGGATTGCTTGTGTTTTTTGGGAGGGTGCATAGCGAGCGCCATGGTTTTTATGGCTGTTTGCTGTACTGGTTGTGAATATATACCCAAAACAAATTTCGTCAACGGGTATTTCGGAGATTTATAAATCAATAAATGGCGGGCTAAGCGGGTGCGGCAAGTTTGCTTTTTGTAAAACGGCGGATGGCATGGACGACGTTTTTGCATAGTCGGTCTTCGGGCAGCAGCTGCCCCAACTCGCCGATAATATTCCGGTCAACGATTTGGCGGAAGGACGCTTCATAGTTGAGGTCGTGAATCCAGGACAACAGCATCAGCAGGAAGTCTGACAGTGAATATACATTTTCCAGAGAACAATAGCGGTGCTCCACGATTTCATGAACAACCTGGGCATTGACAGGCCCCTGCAGATCAATCTGCGGCAGCATGCTGGGCAGTTCCTGGAATCCGTCCCGGTGGATGGAGTCGAGTACTACGCGGTAAATATCAAGTTTGTCGGCATCGCGGATCAATTTGGTGAACCGCAAGCTGCGGACGCCAAGGCCATCGGGCACGATTTTCAAGTTATGATTGCGGATGCCGTCGAGCAGCGTGTCCTGATCGTCAGGTGCCAAGGCGCTGAAGATCCGGTTTTCGCGGACAATCTCCCAGCCGCGCTCACCGTGGTTGATGGAGTGGGCATCCGAAAAGGTTTCAAATTCTGCAAACTGGGAAAAGCGGCCCACGTCGTGCAGCCATCCCAGAGCCTCGGCGCAGTTAGTTTGTTCTGTGCTCCACTCCAGGTCTTCGGCCAGCTGCCGGGCATTGTGCGCCACCCATTGGCTGTGTTCCACCTTTAGCCGGAGCGGGGCGGGCATGGCGCCATCAACGGAAAAGGTTTCAACATAGCTGTGGAACCAATCGACACTGGTGCGCAGTTGTCGGGGATTCATGTCCGGGCGGTCTCCTGAAGGCTGGAAGAGTGTGTTTCAGGGGTAGATTTTTCTCCATTGATTCG
>JASJGU010000246.1:0-25991 GCA_033791385.1 Desulfuromusa sp. | reverse complement strand
CGTCGGTGTAGTAACCGGCAAAGAAGATCGCATCTGGCTTCTTGGATTTGATGTTGGTCAGGACCGGGGTGAAGTTTTGTGAGTCGGCTTTGATCTTGTCACGGGAAACACCATTTCCGCCAGCTGCTTTTACTGCCGCTGTGCCTGCGTTACCGAGGCCATCAGCATAGCTGGAGAAGTCGGAAATTACCACGATGCGTTTGTAGCCTTTGACATTGACCATGTAGTTGGCGGCAAATTCAGCTTCGGCACTGTTTGGGAAAGAGTTACGCAAGAATGTCCAGTAGCCCTTTTCTGTCAGGCCGTCTGCGGTGCCGTCAGAGGTCTGTAGAACCTTGGCGTCGAAGTAGGTTTTTTGAGCAGCTTCGGCACAGGTCGAGGTGTAGGAGCCAATAACCATGGACACGCCCTTGTTGACCAGATCCTTGGCGCAGATTGCTGCTGCCATTGCAGTGCCTTGGTCGTCACAAGGGATAACTTCAATTTGCTTGCCCATAACCCCGCCACTGGCGTTGATTTCAGCTGCCAACAGGCGAACCGAGTTTTCGATCCCTTGACCTTCGTTGGCATAGCTACCGGTGATAGGAGCTTGAACCCCGACCTTGAGGGTGTCAGCCCAGGAGAGGCCGGCCATCAGGGCGATGGTGCAGAGAGTTAGCAGAATGTTGCGGAATGTTCTTTTCATGTGTTCCTCCTCGTAGGATAGTTAAAAACAATGTTATATGAAAGACTACCTTGCCATTCTTGACCGGTCAATTGAATTAGTCAGTCGCAATTTTCTTGTTCATTAGAATAGCAAAAAACAGCAATCAATGTTTGTTTAAACCAAGCATTTGTTTTAACGCATGTTGAGCAATCGTCGGGTTTTCTTTGAGACGTCGTTTTGAATAGGGGAGCCAGTCTTCGCCATAGGGGACGTAAATACGCAGCCTGTGCCCAGCGGCCAGGATGATTTCCCGTAATTCTTCATCAACCCCGAGTAACATCTGAAATTCGTATTGATCTGGCTTTAAACCCATCTGACGAATCAGGTTCATTGATTCAAAGATCAGTAGTTCGTCATGGGTGGCAATGCCAACGTAGGCTCCTTGTTTGAATAGTTGCTCAAGGCTGACGATGAAGTTGCGATTGATCGCCTGTGGATGCTTCCAGGCCTCTTTGCGTGATTCGATGTAGATCCCTTTACAGAGACGATAATTCTGATAGCCATCAGCTAGATCAATTACATCCTGTGGTGTGCGGCGCAGATAGCCTTGAAATGCCGTCCCCACATGACCGGGAAATTCTTCACGTAACTTGCGGAAAAAATCAAAAGTAGTGTCTGTAGTCGTGACATCTTCGATATCAATCCGCACAAAATTGTTCACCTTTTTGGCTTCTGCAACAAGTTCATGGATTAATTCAAAACAACGTTCTTTGTCGAGGAGTAGACCCATTTGGGTTGGTTTGATCGATAGATTTGCATCCAGATTTTCGCGTTCAATGGTACGCAGAATATTCAGCCCGTCATTTTTGAAGCTGATTGCCTGGTCAAATTCGGTAATAAATTCACCAAGGATATCGATCGTTGTCATCATCCCTTGCTGGTTCAGATTTTTAGTCACCTGAACGGCGTCAGCCAGGGTTGATCCGGCAATATAGCCTTTGGCAAAATGGCTGACGATTGGTTTGGGCACGTGCATGATAGTTTTGGATACAGCATAATTAAATAGTGACATTTTTTATCCTGCTGATCAGCAATCGGTTTAGAGTGAAAATCCCTCCCGGAAAGATTGTCGGGAGGGATCAATGAAATTATTCCTTATCTAGAAATGGATACTCAAAAGTCTGTGGCGGGACGAAATTTTCTTTGATCGCTCGAATTGAAGTCCAGCGCATCAGGTTTGTTTTACTGCCTGCTTTGTCGTTGGTCCCTGAAGCGCGAGCCCCACCGAACGGCTGCTGTCCAACGACCGCCCCGGTTGGTTTATCATTGATGTAGAAGTTACCGGACGCATTTTCCAGTTTACCAAGAGCCAGGCTGATGGCCGGACGGTGCTGGGCAAAAATAGCTCCGGTCAAGCTGTAGGGAGAGGTCTGGTCACATAGCTCCAGGGTCGCTTCGTAGTCACCGTCTTTGTAGCAGTACATCGTCATGACCGGGCCGAAGATCTCTTCCTCCATGGTTTTGAAGTGGGGATCAGTTGTCGTGATAACGGTCGGTTCGATAAAGAAGCCTTTACTGTCATCATAGCTGCCACCGATAATGATCTCAGCATTGTCAGCTGCTGCGGCATAATCGATATATTGGGTGATTGTACTGAAAGCTGCTTTGTCGATGACCGCATTGACAAAATTACCAAAATCGCAAACATCGCCCATCTTGATGCGAGCCGTTTGAGCCTTTAGTTCTGCCAGTACTGGTTCCCAGAGAGATTCGGGAATATAAGCACGGGATGCGGCTGAGCATTTCTGTCCTTGGAACTCAAAAGCACCACGGACAATGCCGGTTGCGAGTGCTTTGACATCGGCAGATGCGTGGGCAAAAATAAAATCTTTGCCGCCTGTTTCGCCGACGATGCGCGGATAGGTTTTATACTTGTCTGCAGCAATGTTGTTACCGATCTGTTTCCACATGCTTTGGAATACTGCGGTGCTGCCGGTAAAGTGAATTCCGTTGAAATCAGGACTGTCAAGGCAGACATTACCGACATCGCTACCGGAACCCGGCACAAAGTTAATAACGCCGTCTGGCATGCCAGCTTCCTGGAATAGTTTCATCAGGTGATAAGGCGCATAAACGGCAGAGGATGCTGGTTTCCAGACTACCGTGTTGCCCATGATTGCCGGTGCCGTCGGCAGGTTGCCGGCAATTGCTGTAAAATTAAAAGGGGCTACGGCAAAGACAAAACCTTCAAGGGGGCGATACTGAACATAGTTCCAGATTGGTGAAGGGGAGTGCATCGGTTGATCAGCATAAACTTCTTGAGCGAAATAGACATTGAAACGGAGAAAGTCAATCAACTCGCAAGCGGCGTCAATTTCGGCCTGAAAGGGGTTCTTGCTGATGCTTAACATGGTGGCTGCGTTGATTAAAAACCGGTAGGGACCGGCCAGCAGATCAGCCGCTTTGAGGAAGATCGAAGCCCGTTCTTCCCAGCGCAGACTTTCCCAGACGGGTTTAGCGGCCATGGCAGCATCGATAGCCATCTGGACCTCTTTTTGCCCGGCCTTGTGGTAGGTTCCCAGTTGGAGAGAGTGGTCATGAGGGCAGGCAATTTTAGCCAGATTTCCAGTTCGAATTTCCTGGCCACCAATAATCAGGGGGACCTCAATCTGCTTGGATTTCAGCTCTTCCAGAGCTTCTGCTATCTTCTGCCGTTCCGGTGTCCCTGGAGCATAGGAAAGAACAGGTTCATTTTGTGGAAACGGAATCTTGATTTCGGCATTATTTAGAACAGACATTTGGTTCTCCTTGTTTATTTAAGATGTATAGATAATTTAAATTGCTGGTTGGGTAGCTGTATTAGCAATGAGGGTGCCAAACTCTGTTCTAAAATTAGAACATCAATTTATGAGTTGCTAAGTTGTTGTTTATTCTAGAAGTTATAAATATATAGAAAGTTTTAAGATTGGTTGCTGTCGTGCCGTTGCTGGTCTTGGAAGCAATGTTGTCAGAGTTTTATGCAGTTCTGCATAATTGGTCTAGTGGTCAACTCAGCCCGTGTTTTTTGAATTTTCTGGCAATGGTTGACTGGTTAACGTTGAGTGCTGCGGCAATTTCGGTCTGGTTGTTGAACTGCTGAAGAGCCTGTTCCAGGAGCTCTTTTTCGACTTGATCAAGAGTTTGTTGCAAGGAAGTGCCGGTGGGGATTTGGTTACTGGAAAACTGTTTTTCCGGGGTGTAGGATGTAACCTGCATGGGCAGATCAGGAAGGTCGACCAGTTCAGTTTCCGTCATAACCACCAGACGTTCGCAGATATTCATCAGCTCCCGCACGTTTCCGGGGTAAGGATAGCTTGCCAGGGCATCTAATGCGGATCGGGTCAAGCGTTTGTGCGTGTCAGTCTGCTTGCCAAACTTTTCTAAATAGTGCCTGATCAACGGAATAATACAATCGTGGCGCTCGCGCACTGCTGGTATCTGAATGGGAATGACATTGAGCCGATAATAAAGATCAAGGCGGAATTTTCCCTGTTTGACCATTTCCCCTAGGTCTTGGTGGGTTGCCGCCAGAACACGAACGTCGGCCTTGCGGCTTTTTGTGTCACCCAGGCGGGTAATCTGTCCATCTTCAAGAAAGCGTAGCAGTTTGACCTGTGAGGAAAGTGGTAGTTCAGCTATTTCGTCAAGAAACAGAGTGCCACCATCGGCCAATTCAAAATATCCTGGTTTTCCGCTGGTCAGAGCTCCGGTAAAAGCCCCTTTTTCGTAACCGAACAGTTCCGCTTCAATCAGGGATTCAGGTATTGCTCCGCAATTTATTTTAATCAACGGCTGCTCGGCCCGTCTCGAATTTTTGTGAATCAGGTCGGCAATCAGCCCCTTACCAACTCCGGATTCTCCCAGTAGCAGCACCGAAGAATTGGCTTTCGCAACCTTGACCGACTGCTGCAGGGCACGAATCATCGCTGGGCTGCGGGCAATGATCGGCTGTGAGTTCAGCTCGATTTGCTGCATTGCCAGCATTTGATCGCGGAGGCTATCCTTGATTGCTTGTTGTTTCTCCAGTTCATGCTGCAGGTTGTCAATTTCGGTAATATCCCGCTCACTGACCACAATTCTAATCAGTTCGTTCGGCTCGCCAAAAACCGGCGTCGCAATTGAGATCAATTTATGGCCGTTCTTATTCTGCAATAGACTGACCCGTTTTTTACTGACGCTGGCTTCAAGTGCGGCAGAGCGATCAATAAACCCAGCTTCTATCAGTTCACGCATATTCCGTCCAACAATCTCCGCCGCCGACAAATTATGAATCTTTTCAGAGGCGGGATTCATCCGGATGACATTGGCGTTGGCATCACAGACAAAAAGTCCGTCGGATGACGAGTCAATAATGGTATCCAGCTCGCGAGACAGGGTTTGAAATGAGGGGAGGCGGCGAGTCATGATATCAAGTTGGCTACTATCGACCAGAATACAGGCGGCACCGCAAATCTGCTCTTTTTGGATGATTGGATTGACGTCGACCAGATATTCTCGGCCAGTGATTTGCAGCGGAATTTCGCAGTTCACTTGCGAGCCGTCCAGAATTTTACTGACCTGTAGCCAGAATCCCGGCAATTCTGCCTCGAGAGAAACTCCGACGGAGATGTCGAGACGTTCCCGGGCCAGTTTGCTGAGCAGGGTAATGGTGCCGTTCTGGTCAACGATGATCATGACCCGTGCGGTGGCATCGGCTATCGCTTGAAATTGGAGTATGGATATGTCGGTATGCATAAAGGGTATTATGCATAAACGCATTGAATATGCAATGAGGGATAATTATTTATTGAGGAATTTTTTGCTAGGAGTTTTGCGGACTATTCATGAGCTGGCTGTAAATCCCGCTGCTTGGCCCATATTTCGACTTCTTTTTGCCCCATAGCTACGGCTATGAGCCTGCAAACGAATCAAAATCTGTTTTCAACCCTCCGAACTTTCGCTTCGCCCCGCATAGTCCGACAAGCTCCCGGTTATTCATGGACTCGCAAAAAGTTATAATGTTTCCCAGAACTCAGCCGCTTCTTTCCAACGGAAAGCTTCGTCCATATCTTGCGGAACCCCTTTGCCGGTTGAGTACATGACTCCGAGGCAGTATTGAGCTTTGGTATGCCCCTGATCCGCAGCGCTGGTTAACCATCTTTTACCTTCAAGTGAATCTCTTTTGATTCCTTTGCCGTTGAGATGCATTATTCCCAGATTATATTGAGCATCGGCATTTCCTGCATTAGCTGCTTCCAGCCACCAATGATAGGCGAGTTGCAGATCCTGCGCTGTGCCAATCCCTTTAATAAAATGATGACCCAGTGCGACCTGTGAACGTTGATGCCCGCGAGTGGCCGCTTGCTTCAACAGAATAACTGCCGAAGTGGGGTCGCGTACTTCTTCGCTTCCGGAACTGAGTAATTTCCCCAGATGATAAATAGCATCGAGGTAATTCTGCTCGGCTGCTTTTTGTAACCAGGTGCGTGCCTCAGTGTAGCTTTGCAGAACACCGGTGCCTCTGGCATACATCATCCCTAAATGGTACTGGGCTGTTGGCAACCCTTGCTCTGCTGCTTGACGTAACCACTGCCGTGCTTTGGGGTAATTCTTTTTCACCCCTTTACCAACGAGATACATGTGGCCAAGGGTGAACTGGACTTTAGAGTTGCCCTGTTCAGCGGCCATTCCCCACCAACGTCTCGCTTCAATAAAGTCTTTTGGAACCCCATGCCCTTTCGCATACATCAAGCCGAGATTATACTGAGCATCAGAAAAGTTCTGATCAGCGGCCTTACGAAACCAGTGCAGCGCTTGATCATAATCTGCAGGGACGCCGCGACCTGTAATATGGATTTGGCCAAGGATATTCTGTGCTCGTACATAACCCAGTTCGGCGGCCTGTCGGTAATATTTTGCCGCTTCTGCCGGGTTTTCTGCGGTGCCTGTGCCCTTATCGTAAATCCGGCCGAGCATAAAAATTGCTCTCGCATGCCGATGCTGGGCTGCCAGTCGAAACCATTTCATCGCTTCGGCAAAAGATTTTTCCACCCCCTTGCCCTGAAAGTAGTTCATCCCCAGCTGATAATGTGATTGCGCCATATCTGTCATCATGAACCTCTTTAACTGGACTGTAAGCTAAACTTAATGACTTACTATACACTAAAAGGTTTTTTAGGTAGAGGAAAAAACACGATAAATATTGACATAATATGATTAAGATGATCAAATAATAAAAAAAACAAGATAATCTTTACTCCTGAAAGGTCAATTGATGAGCGGATATCAGAAGCAGGAAATTCTTCTTGAGACTGGAACCAATGAGATGGAAATCATTGAATTCTACCTTGGAACCCAGCCTTTTGGCATCAATGTACATAAACTGAAAGAAATTATCACTTTTGATCAGGATGCGTTAACCGTGGTTCCCGGGTGTGGGGATGGGATGCTTGGTACTTTGTTGCTGCGCGGTACGACTATTCCTTTGATTGACCTGAAGTCGCATATTGCCCAGAAAGAGGAAAGCCTAGAGGAGGATGTGCGGCAAGTGGTGTTGGTTTGTGAGTTTAATGACCGAGTCAATGGTTTCAAGGTTGATGGGGTGAATCAGATTCATCGGGTTTCCTGGAAGGATGTTCAGCCGATGGCCAGCTTTATTGACCAGTATCGACCTCGTTTTACCGGGAGTGTCAATATTGAAGGCCGCGAAATTCTGATCGTTGATTTAGAGCACATTGTTGCTGAATTTGATTCGGAAGCGAACCTTGATTACGAGGCAGATCTTCATTCTGAAGCGATGCAGGAAAAACTACCCCATACTCGGGAACGGATGAAGTTGGTGATGGCCGAGGATTCAGCTTTGATCCGTGCTGGCATCGAAAAGGTTCTCAGAGGGTCTAATTACACTGATTTGGCAGTCTTTGTTGATGGTCAGCAATGTTATGACCATATCCTGGAAATCAAACAGCGGGTAATTGATGGGGAGCCCCTTAGCAGTTTGTTGAATCTGTTGATCTCTGATATTGAAATGCCAAAAATGGATGGTTTGACCTTGTGCAAGAAAATTAAGGATGATCCTATATTGCGAGACGTGAAGGTGGTTATGTTCTCCTCACTGATCAATGAGCAGATGGCTGCTAAATGTGATCAAGTGGGTGCCGACGGCTATGCAACGAAACCTCAGATTCCTTATCTGGTTGAAATGATGGACAAGTTTCTTGAAATTGATGGATTAGGGTGAAATTCTGGATTGTCGAAAGAATGGCGCTAGCTCAAGGGTAGATGGCGGAGTATTCGGGGGGACATGTACTTGTTACGTGTCCCCCCGAATACGTTATCAACCCACAAGGTCACGGAGTTGCGACCCCGCTCGTCGCCTTACTTTTTTGTCGTGCCACAAAAGAGTCAGCAGAAAAAGGCACCCGAACTCCTTGCCCGCCTATGGCGGGGTCCCTATATTCCACAGCTGTTTTGAGGAGTGGCAAAAACTCGGGCTAAAGCCCTCAAATATTTGCCACTCTTATTCTCAAATCAGCTGTTCCACTCCGGCTGCGTGACACGGGAAATTGTTAGCTAGTGACATCCCATCGTAAATAACAAAGACCTTCGATTATTTTAACCAATATTTTTTTCCAACCGCTGACAGACCCTTTCCGCATCTCGCTGTGCTTCTTCGATCTGTGCCGGAGACATTTTGTTCTCTAGTGATTCAAGCGCTTTTTGCGCATCTTTATGGCCTTTTCCAGCAGGTAGACTCAGCCAGATATAAGCCTTGATGTGGTCCTTGGGAACCCCTTTCCCGAGAGCATACATCCCTCCCAAATTATACTGGGCATCGGTATAGCCTTGCTCAACCGCTTTGCTCCACCATTTAACTGCTTCAGCATCACTCTTCATAACTCCATAGCCGAATACGTACAAAACCCCCAGGTTGTACTGGGCGGCAGCGTTGCCCTGCTCAGCGGCCAGCGTCCACCAGTGGCGGGCGGCATCATAGTCCTGCGGGATATCTTTGCCATTAATGTACATGCTGCCCAGATTGTACTGGGCATCGATATCTCCCTGTTCGGCAGCTAGTTTGTACCAATTGACTGCTTCAAATGGATCACTTTCGACCCCCTCTCCCTTGGCATACATAAAGCCGAGGTTGTGCTGGGCATCAACATGGCCCTGTTCGGCAGCCACCCGACACCATTTAGCCGCCTGAACAGGGTCTCGTTCGACTCCCTGACCAAAAGCGTACATCACCCCCAGATTGAACTGGGAATCGGCATTTCCCTGTTGTGCGGCAAGCCGGTACCATTTAATCGCTTCTTGCTCGTCCTGCTCTATCCCTTCACCGGTGGCAAACATCATTCCAAGAGTGTATTGAGCTTCTACATGGTTTTGCTCTGCCGCTTTTCGGCACCAGGCCAGCGCTTTGCTGTAATCAGCCTCAATTCCCTGGCCGAAGGCGAGCATAACTCCTAGATTATATTGAGCATTGGCATCACCGCATGCTGCTGCTTTGTTGTACCAATAGACCGCTTTGGAATCATCCTGCTGAACACCATGACCTTGTTCATAAAGATAGCCCAACGCCAGTTGCGCGCGAATATGCCCTTGCTCCGCTGCTTTGTTATACCAGCGAGCTGCTTCTGTGTAGTCTTGAACGGCACCATCACCTTCTTCACACATGCACGCATAATTAAACTGGGCATCCGCGTGACCCTGCTCAGCTGCCAGTTGATAGCGTGTTTCAGCAATGAAATCTTTGTCACTCATGATCCCTCCTGATCGAGATCTAGCAGGTTGTTGAAAAACTATCTGCATTGGATAAGGTAGCAGAAGGACAATTTGTCTGCAAATTTTACTGGGAGTTTGTTGAGAAGAAAATAAAAAAGGAGATCGCTTTGAAGCGATCTCCTTTAATTTCTTTGGTTGCGGGAGAAGGATTTGAACCTCCGACCTTCGGGTTATGAGCCCGACGAGCTACCAGACTGCTCCATCCCGCGACAAGGCTGCAGACAATAACGGACTTAAGTTGTTTGGTCAACCTGTTTTTTTCTTTTTTCCATACTCTTATTGTGTAAGCCTGGCAGTTGGTGTAGAACCATCAGCGTTTGGTGTTTACAAATCCTTTGATTATTGAAGCGAAAATATTGGGACGACAGATGCAGGAAACGATTGAACTGGAAAAAGCTTTGGAGCAGCGGCGCAATGGTGCGGTGCTCATCGATGTGCGAACTCCGGCGGAGTTTGCTGAAGCAACTATTCCCGGCGCGGTTAATGTTCCCGTTTTTAGTAACGAGGAACGGGTGCAGGTTGGAACTCTGTTTAAGCAACAAGGGAAAAGGGTGGCGCGAAAGCTTGGTGTGGAACTGGTCGCGCCGAAAATCCCTCTGTTGATGGAACAGGTTGAGGCTTTTCGGCGAGGCCGGTCTGGCCCGGTGATTGTTTTCTGTTGGCGCGGTGGAATGCGTTCCCTGGCCATGACATCATTCATGAACTTGGCTGGAATTCCGGCTCGACAGCTGCTTGGGGGGCACAAAGGATTTCGGCGCAAAGTTCTTGATTATTTTGAACAGGCGCAATGGCCGCCGGTTTTTGTGTTGCGAGGATTGACTGGTGTGGGAAAAACTCGAGTTTTGCATCAGCTTCAGCAGGTGGATTACCCCGTTGTTGATCTGGAAGGGTTGGCAAACCATCGCGGCAGTGCTTTTGGGGCTTTGGGGCTGGAACCGCAACCAGCGCAAAAAATGTTTGATGCGCTGCTTTGGGATCGGCTGGAACAACTGAGAGACAAACAGTATCTGGTCACCGAGGGAGAAAGCCTGCATATCGGCCGTTTGATGGTGCCAAAATCGTTTCATCAAGCGATGCAGGTACAGACCAGCATATGGCTGACCGCGTCATTGGATGTTCGCACACAAATTATTTTGGAAGACTATCCTGCCCTTGATCAATTGCGGGAACAGTTCAAAAGACCAATCAACGCATTAAAAGAACGGCTCGGTGGCAAGGTAGTCAGCGAGTTTCTTGAACTGTTAGAATCGGGACAGTGGGATAAATTGGTGTGTGAGCTGATGGTTCGCTACTACGATCCTCTTTATCTACATACCCTGCCGGAGCAAAGAGTCGAAATTGAGTTAGAAACAGTCGATTCTGGAACCCAGAGGGTTGCCGCTACGCTAGATAAATTGACAGCAAATAAAGGGAATTAATATGAAGATTACAGTTAAAAAAGGTAATGCCCTGAAGCAGAAAACCCCTTGTCTGGTGCTGGGTGTTTTTGCGGGTAAATTGAAGGATGAGCAGCTGTTACAAATCGACCAGCAGGTTGGAGGTGCTTTAGCCCGAGCAACCCGAAGTAAAGAGTTTAGCGGCGCCAAGGGAGAATTTCTGATGCTGCACAGTGGCTCTCAGCCTGTTACGGAGCGCATTTTACTGGTCGGATTGGGAAAGGAATCTGCTTTTTCTCTGCGCGCTTTGCGGCAGGTCACCAGCAATGTGGTTAAGTTGTTGGCTGAAAAGCAACTGGGCAGCTTTCTCCTTACGTTGCCACAATTGCTGAGCAAAAAAACCGCTCTTGCCGAACGAATTCAGGTTGTGACCGAAGGGGTGTTGTTGGCCGATTACCACTACAATCGCTATTTACCAAAGGACAAGCCGGGGCAACCAGTCTCTCTGGATAACGTTGATTTGTTGATTGCTGCCAAGGAGAGCACTGCAACCGCAAAAGTTGCCGTTGAGGCGGCCGCAGCTATTGCTGCTGGAGTCTGCTTTGCCCGTGATCTGGTCAATGCTCCGGGCAACCTGAAATCCCCTGAATACCTGGCGATGCAAGCAGTTGCCATGGCAGAACAGGTGGGGATTAAATCCAGATTATTGGATCGACGTGAACTGGAACGGCAGGGCTTTGGTGCCATGCTGGGTGTCGCTCAGGGAAGCGAACGGGAACCGTATCTGATCGTACTGGAGTATCAGGGTGGAGCCGCAGATGCCCGACCGATTGCTTTGGTTGGCAAGGGGGTGACTTTTGATTCTGGCGGTATTTCTTTGAAACCGGCAGATAAAATGGATGAGATGAAAATGGACATGGGCGGTGCCGCCACTGTTCTTGGTACAATGCAGGCCGCAGCACAGATGCAATTACCGATCAACCTGGTGGCAGTGGTTCCGGCAGTAGAAAATATGCCCTCGGGAACAGCCCTCCGCCCTGGCGATATTCTGACGTCATTGTCCGGGAAGACGATTGAAGTTTTGAATACCGACGCAGAAGGACGCCTGATTCTGGCTGACGCATTAACCTATGTTGGCCGCTACCAGCCGCAGGTGGTGATCGATCTGGCAACTCTGACCGGAGCTTGTATTATTGCTCTCGGCAACCAAGCGGCCGCAGTTCTCGGCAATCATGATGGGCTGATCCGTCAATTGCTCAAGGCTGGGGAGCGTAGTGGCGAAAGATTCTGGCAGCTACCGCTATGGACAGAGTATACTGAGCTAATTAAAAGTGACTTTGCCGATGTGAAAAATGCCGCTGGACGAGCAGCCGGAACCATTACCGCGGCCGCATTTCTCCAACAATTTGCTGATAAGTACCACTGGGCACACCTGGATATCGCTGGAATGGCTTGGGAAGATCAGGGGAAAGCTGGTCAACCAAAAGGGGGTACGGGATTTGGTGTGCGGGCCTTGATCGAATATTTGCGCGGTGAAATAAAGTGAGAGAAAAAAGAAATTAAAAGATCTTTTTTGCTGGATCGAGTCTACTTCGCCTGTACCACTATTCAATCTGGCTGGGTTAGGCGGCTTTTGTGACCGGTATGGTGTCTTTATTTGCAAGAAAGATCACTGAGTGGCGGTATCTGCCAGTTCGAGCGCTTTTTGCCTTGCCACAACTTCTAAAATTTGATAATTCCGCCCAGCCGAGTGCCTTGCTTTGCAGTGTCAACAAGAATTTCGCATTCCAGCTAATAGGAGCACCAAAAATATAATGTATGGTGAATTCCTCCGTTCATGTAGACTAACTCAAACGGCGGGATTCTCCAATTCAAGCTGAACCAAAACAAGGATGCGCTAATGCGAATAACGAACCTGAGTATCGTCCTTACCCTCGCCGGATTTCTCTTCCTGTCCAGCCTCACTCCAACAATGTCGGCCCCGGTAGCAACGGATTCGCCGCCCACAGAAAAATCCTTTCCGGGGTTGAACGAGGTCGTACCCCAGGCAACTGCGGTTACAATCAGGATTTCTGACACTGAGACCCAGATTCAACAGGCAGAGGAGCTGGATGATGACTCTGCCAGACTGGATGCGCTGACTGAAAGTCTGAAAAAACTGGAAGAACTGTACAGTGACTGGAATGAGGTCAATAATTGGCAACTGATCCGCCTGCGCGGAGCACAGAGCAGCTATATCGACCTCAAGGACCAATGGGCAAAACCGCTAGTCCCTATCTCTTCCCGGCTTGCAACCCTGGAAGAGCTGCACAGCCGTTGGGAGCAGGAAAAGACCTATTGGCAGGAGTGGCAGGACTCTTTGAAAAAAACCGGTGTCAAGGCCCCTGTTGAAGTATTCTCGGCCACCCAACACGCTATCGTAAACTTGCTGAATCGGATCACCAAGGCCTCTGGAGTTCTGGTCAAAGCACAGCAGAAATACTCCCCGGGGCAAGAGGTTCTCACCAGCCGGCTAAAACAGATTAACAATACGCTGGACTCCTTGCGAAAGAATTCTTTCCGGCGCGATGCCTTTTCCCTGCTTGAACCGGATTATTATCGCCAATATAACGGAGAATTAATTGCCGGGTTTATGCGAGGTCTGGTCTCCAGCGTCACCCTGCCAAATACCTTTTTCAAGCGCTATTCCGTGGCCAATACCCTGCATCTCTTTGGGATCGTTACGATCCTGCTGCTGCTTCTTTACCGAAAGCGCCAGCACAAAACGATCAGTGAAGAATGGCGCTTTCTTTATCTCCGCCCCTTGTCTGGCGCTGTTTTTATCACTTTAATCATAGCGGGACTTGCCGGAGACTCCTACCCCAATGCTCCGCCCCTCTGGGAGCTTCTGCTTGCGATCAGCCTCACTATCGCTGCAGTCCGCCTGCTCAGCGCAATCTACCAGCAGAGCTTTGCCAGAAATTTCGTCCGCACTATCGCGACATTGTCCATCGTCAACGTGGGGCTGCAAGTATTCGGAATCCCTGCACCAGTGATGCAGTTCGTGCAGGGTCTGCTCTGCGCGGTTGCAGCTCCGGTCTGTTTGTTGCAGATCCGCAAGTACCGTCAAGACATGCTTCAGAAGCATTTAGTCGCCCTGTATCTGATCTGCGGGGTAGCTCTGCTCGGGTTTATTCTCGCGGTGCTCGGCTATGCAACCCTCACTACCAACCTGATAGATGCAACCCTGAGCACGTTTATCCTGATCATCTTGACGCAGATGGCCCTGCGCATCATCAGCGGCGGAGTTTTAGGGTTCATGGCTCTGGAGTGGGTTAAAAACCGGCAGTTCATGCTCAAGCTCGGCGTAGAAGCCACGACCCATAAGTTGCAGACCCTGCTACGCATTATCGTGCTGGTGAATGTCGGATTCCATTTGCCGGTCATCTGGAATATCTTCGATAACATTCAGGAGGCTCATGACTTTCTCCTGGATTTCTCTTTCACTTTTGGCGAATTCAGTTTCTCGCTGAAGATGGTGCTGATGGTCGTTGTCATCCTGTACCTGACCAGCCTCTTCTCCTGGGTCGTCCAGGCTTTTCTGGATACGCAGGTGATGACCCCGAATAAAATGGATATTGGCGTTAAGGAATCCTTGAAACGCCTCACCCATTACGGATTGTTCACCATCGGTTTTTTTGTAGCACTCAGCACCGCCGGGTTTGACCTGCAGAAATTCACCATCATAGCCGGCGCTCTGGGCGTGGGTATTGGTTTCGGTCTGCAGAATATCGTTAGCAACTTTGTCAGTGGGTTGATTCTGCTCTTCGAACGACCGGTCAAGGTTGGTGATACCGTAACCATTGGTGAGGATTGGGGAATTATCACCAAAATCGGCCTACGAGCTACGATTTTTGAAACCTTTGACCGTTCTGAGGTTATTGTGCCGAACGCTGACCTGCTCTCAAATAAAGTGACCAACTGGACTTTAAGCAGCAAGACGGTTCGGGTTCAGTTTCCGATTGGTGTTGCCTATGGCAGCCCACTGGAAAAAGTTATGAATATTCTTGAACGGGCAGCACAGGAACACGAGGAAGTCCTCAGCTACCCGGACCTGAGCATCATTTTTGACGGCTTCGGCGCGAGCTCCATCGACTTTAATCTGCGCTTCTGGGTTAAGTCAATTGATGACCGTGTGCGCATCCGTACCGACGTGGCCATCATTATCGATCGCCTGTTTCGTGAAGAGGGGATTAGCATCCCCTTCCCGCAGCAGGATCTGCATTTGCGCAGTATTGAACCGAATCTGCAGACCCTTTTTGGTAAGAAATCTATCGAGGGCGAGGGGGGCGACGAAGGTAAGGATGAAGGGCCTCCGGTTTGAGTTGAGAAGTTTACTGGAGTCGTGGTGCTGAGTTTATAGAATGTCACAACCGCTGTCTCACATTGATGGTATGGCGTACAGTCCATTTTTTATAACCAATTGATTACGAAAACCCGTCATATGTATTTGGCTGATTTTCAAATATTTCACCCTCCGCAATACAAAAAGGGCCCAACCTGATTCCAAATGGTTGAGCCATTTTGCTTTTGCTCTGGAATGAAATCCTCCTTTATTCAAGAACAAATAAGACCAAATCGGCATGTCAAAAGCCAGGATTTCGGATATTGTCAACAATTTGGAAGTGCCCTTCCCTTGCTTGACACGAAGTTCATCCTGTTGCTAAATTACCGCGTTCGGGTGAGGTTAAATCTCTATGGATTTTATTCCCCGTCCCTTGGGGCGAAAGCTGGCTGCAAGCCAGTTCAGAAGCAGCGTAGTTAATACCCCGCTGCTTGCGGCGAGGTGCTTTATTTTAAGTGGCACCACCCATGTTACTGTCAATATAAGTGTCCGTTGAGGGTGAATATCCCCCTGATTCGGCAGGAGATAAATAAATGCGTTTTTCAGATTCGCCCCCGGACACTGATCTGCCCAAAGGTGTGCGCGATTTTCTGCCGCTGAAAGCCGCTAAAGTGGACTATTTGCAGCAGCAACTGCACCAGGTCTATGCGGCCTGGGGTTTTCGTCCGGTCATCACCCCGCAACTGGAATATCTGGATGTTTTGGAGCGGGGTTTTGGCGCAGGATTGCGCGAGCGGACGTTTCGTTTTGACGATCGTCAAAGTGGTCGCCTGCTTGCTTTTCCGCCCGATATGACGCCACAGATTGCCAGAATCGCTGCAACCCGCATGAGTGAGCTGCCGTTGCCGCTTAGGCTGTGTTACAGTGGCCGAGTTTTACGTCATACTGAGCAGCAGGCCGGTAAAGATCGGGATATCTTTCAATCCGGGGTTGAGTTGATCGGTCTGGACAGTCCCGAAGCAGATGCTGAAATGATCGCCATGGCGGTTGAATCCCTGGCTGCGGTTGGTGCGCAAGAATTCACCATTGATATTGGTCAGGTTGAGTTCTTTCGTGGAGTTATGGACGGTTTGCCGCTGGATGTCCGCTTGGCTGAGCAGGTTGCCGATGCGATTTTACGCAAAGATAGTTCTGAACTGAAGGGGCTGCTGGAGCAGAGCGAATTAGCGGATAATACCTGTGAGGAAATTCTGGCTCTGCCACGTCTTTATGGCGGCCGGGAAGTTTTGCAACGAGCCGAAAAGTCGGTGAGTAATGAGCGTTCCCGGAAAGCGCTGGATAGCCTGGCTCAGGTGTTAGATGTTCTGGATGTGTATGGGGTGCTGGATCATGTGACCATCGATCTCGGTGAGCTGCGCGGACTGAATTATCATACTGGGATGACCTTCCAGGGTTTTCTTTCCGGAGTCGGACACACAGTTTGCAGTGGCGGACGTTATAATAACCTGACTGAAAAGTACGGTTTTTCTGCCCCGTCCACCGGATTTACCTTCAGCTTGTTGCATCTGTTGTTTGCCTTGGATAAAGTGTTAGATGAACGGGTTGTCCCAAGTTGTGATCTGTTGATTTTTTCGACCGGTGAAAATTTGCGGGCAGCGCAGAAAATGGCGTGTCAGTTGCGCAAACAGGGCTATTCTGTGGCACGGGATATTCTTGATCGCAGCCGAGAGGATGCTCTCGAATATGCCCGGCAGATGAATTATCGCTATATGGCTGTTGTGGTTGGGGAAGATCGAGATATCGAAATAATTTCATTGCTGGATGGAATGCAAAAACCGGTTTCCTGGCAGCAGTTGAACCAGAACAATTTTGAACTTTAATAGTCGGTGGCATCAAGTTGCCGGCGTAACAGGAGCTGAATAAGTCTATGGCCAACGTAGTTATCGTCGGTGCCCAGTGGGGTGATGAAGGCAAGGGGAAGGTAGTCGATATTTATACCGAATACGCTCAGGAGGTGGTGCGCTTTCAGGGCGGGAATAATGCCGGGCATACTCTGGTTGTTGGTGATGAGAAGACGGTTCTCCATTTGATTCCTTCCGGGATTCTGCATGAGGGGAAACGTTGTATTATCGGTAATGGAGTAGTGCTTGATCCCAAGGTTTTTTTGCATGAAATTGATGGGTTGAGAAAAAAAGGTTATTTGAAAGATGATAGTCAGTTGATGGTCGATGGGGCTGTCCATCTGATCATGCCTTATCATATAAAAATCGATATTGCCCGGGAGCTGAAATCGGGAGCCAAGAAAATTGGCACGACTGGACGGGGGATAGGTCCGACTTACGAGGATAAGGTCGGGCGGCGCGGTATTCGCTTTGCCGATCTACTCAAACCAGAAACCTTTAAGCGTAAACTACATGAAGTTTTGCCGGAGAAGAACTTTTATCTCGAACACTTTCTCGGTGAGCAACCTTTGTCTGAAGAGTCGATCATTGAGGAATATCTAGGCTACGCTGATCGTCTGCGCCATTATCTTGGGCGTGCATCAACCACCCTGGATCGCGCGATCAAAGCGGGTCATAATGTTTTGTTTGAAGGAGCCCAGGGCAGTTTGCTGGATGTCGATCATGGCACTTATCCGTATGTGACATCATCGTCAACTATAGCTGCTGGAGCTTGTATCGGAAGCGGGATTGGCCCCCATTTGATTGACGAGGTGGTCGGTATCTCCAAGGCTTATGTGACCCGGGTTGGCGAAGGACCTTTTCCAACTGAGTTACATGATGAAATGGGGGATCATCTGCGTGCCGCTGGAAGTGAGTTCGGCGCAACAACCGGCCGGCCGCGTCGTTGTGGCTGGCTCGATATCGTGGCCCTGCGTGAAGCAGTTCGTACCAATGGTTTAACTGGGATTGCTTTAACAAAAATGGATGTCCTGAGTGAGCTGGAGACAGTCAAGGTCTGCACTGCTTATAAGTACAGAGATGAACTGCTGGAAGAATTTCCACAGGATTTTGATGTGCTAAGAGAATGCACGCCTGTATATGAGGAAGTCCCCGGCTGGCAGAAAGATATCTGCGCTCTTGAAAACTATGATGAATTGCCCCAGCAAATTCAAGATTATGTCGATAAAATTGAAGCTTGGACTGGTTGTCCAGTGGTGTTAGTATCGGTTGGACCGCGTCGGGATCAGACCCTTTTTCGCACCAATCCGTTTACCGGGAAAGGCTGAAAAAAGGGTTGACGCCCCTGAATGATTCACGTATAACGTCCTTTCGTTGTTTGGGCCGGTAGCTCAGTTGGCAGAGCATCTGACTTTTAATCAGATGGTCGTGGGTTCGAATCCCCCTGGGGACGCCAAAATAAGAAAAGCCCTTCCGCGTAAGTGGGAGGGCTTTTCTTATTTTTACTGCTTGAGGATTCGAAGCGAAATGAGCGCTGACTTAATGTCAGAAAAGCGGCCAGGGAAGGCCGCGTCAGCGAATGGAGGGGAGCCGACGCAGGAACCCGCGTGATGCGGGTGACGAAGTGGGCGAATCCCCCTGGGGACGCCACACTGAAAAAGCCTCTTTCGAGAAATCGGAGGAGGCTTTTTTTGCTTTCGGAGCGGTAGGTTGGTTGTAGGTTGGTTTGTGGGTTGGCTGTAGGTTGGCTGTAGGTTGAAAGAAATGTAGCAGGACTGTTGCTGGGTTAGGTGCCCCCGGTCCGGAGCGTAAAGAAAAGTTGGGAAAGTGTTCCCTGTTAAACTTTACTTTAGGTATTTATGTGTAAATATTTTAGATAGGTAAAAAAATAAAAAGCACTTGGTACGATTCATACCCCAATGCGTAGAATTACGGGAAAGATGTTACTTCTAACGCCACTAGTTATTCGGTAGAGGGATTAGATCGTGAGCAACATTGTGACATGTAGCACATTGGGTAAACATTTTATGAGTGCCTTCCGGATGAGGTAGTCCGTGACAGTCGCTACATTTTTGAATATCCCGGTGTTCTATATGACAGAATGTGCAGCTAAGAGTGCGGTGCTTCCCGGAACTTGCATTCAGTAGCTCTGACGCCCTGGGGTGACATGTTTTGCAATGCAGCAATGCTGCTTCGCTATCGGTCCAGACGAGGGGCTGATGAGCCATGTGGCAGGCCTTGCAGTTCTTTTCTCTTTTGTGACAGCTTGAACAATCGACGATGCTTTCATGGGGTGAATTTCCATGGCAATTGCTACACTCAGGAATGTTATTTTCTACCTTTGGGCGATGATTCTCATGGCACTCTAGACAGTTTACCATGTTTTTATGAGCCATTCCTTTTAAAGCTATCTGTTGCCATTCTCGGCGATGGCATTTCTGGCAATCTTCAACAGACAGCGCAGCCTCAACCTGAGTTGCTCCAAATGTCAAAAAGATGAGACCTTGTAAGAGGAATAGATTAATAAAGTAATTCATTTGTCTTGCAATCCAAATGTGGCCCTCAATAGAAGGGATCACTGCTCAGCCTAGCTGATTTTGGAGGGGATGCGAAGAAATAATACTCAGCGATAATAAGCAAAGCAATAAATTCTGAAGTCCGTTTTTTCAAGAGAAGTCTTTCGTAGATGACCGCGACAAAGATTGATGATCATATCTTACTGATATTATTATAATAATGTGAGTTCCGACATGGCAAATCGACCGGGCAATTAGGCTAGAAAATGTGGAAAATGATCGTCGACAGCAAAAACGGCTAGTCTAAAACCTTAAATTTTGTGCCTTTATATTCACCTTTCCCCAATTATATTCCGTTCTGGTTAAACTTGATTGTTTTCATTTTATGTTGAGTAGCCACACCATCCTTTTTGGTTTTATCCGTGGAACAATTGTAAAAACGTTCGCTTGTTAATTACTTGTATTATGGGACATGCATCTCAGTATTACAACTGGCTTGGATCATGTGCGCAATGAAAGCAAGTTACAGCCATTTTGCGCAGTCATGGCGGAGAGATATAATCTGTGTAAATCCCAAAAACACCGATTTTTCTGAGTGAATTAAATAGCTTTATATCGTTGACAGTGTGGGCATAGACGACTATTTGGTTTTGATACAGATGACTTGCTAGTCCCGACTGAGCGACCTGCCAAGGCATCGTTACCGCAAATGGAGAATTTTGGGTTAAAAAGTGCATCACTTCATCCGGGTCAATTTTCATTTTATACATGGTGAGAATTGTTCGAGGGTACCCGAGCGTATTTGCCTCGGAGTACTCTTGGTAAGAGTAGACTTGCGGGATAATGTAATCTATGTAGGCTTCAAAGTCCGTGAAGATTTTCCCTAGGGCTTTTATATTTTCATCCTTAATGTCGGTGACAATAACTACATCGCCTTTTCCCTTTGCCCACATTAAGACATTTTCCAGGCTAAGTGGCGTCAACCCCGTTTTCATTTTCAACTTTAGAAACTCTGCTTCTGTCGGAACCTTTATCTCCTCAGAAACAATGAACTTCCCGCGGAAAGAACCGTCCCAGTCGTGTATGGCAACAAGCTCACCATCAGAAGTCCAGGACAGGTCTATCTCAAAGAATCTAAAACCATTATCATAATTTAAATTCAGAGCCTCCAAGCTGTTTGTATAGGTCTGCTGGTTGACGGCTCCACCCGCATGAGCAATAAAAATGGGTATCTGAGATTGTTTTAGGCTTACAGCCAAACAAACCGACGCACTGAAAAGGCACAGGGCGAACAAAGCCAAAAACAATCGAAAACACGTATTAACTACCACTTTAATCACGTCAGTCATATTCCTTACTTTTTAGTTTTCTTACCAGAAAAGTCATCTAATAGCCTTCGCCTTTCTCTAACAACCCTATCGTCTATTTTGCTATGGCTCAACTTTTTGATCAAATCAAAAGGTATGAGGAAATCGCCAGTAATTGGCCCACCGGAAACATAATCGCTTCCTGGCCTCCCAAAAAAGAAAATCCATTGATCTGGGTTAAGGTGTTGATCTGAAAATCCTGCTAAATATTTTGATCTGCTAATTACCATAGCAAGTTTTGTCTTATTTTGAAGGAGTATTTCACCCAAGGTTTCCCTTGATAGCCCCTGTTCTAAGGGGAAAGTATAAATTTTTTCCAGCGCGAGTGTGCTATTATCAAAAAGAAAGAGTATGGTCGAAGGAACATCTATGAATCCGCCCGCCTTAAGATCAAACTCTCTCCCTCCAATGGTTAGGAACAACATCGAAGAGAGAAAATCAATTCCATTTCCGTCTAAAACCACTTCGTCGTCCCACAAATCATTCCCAATCGCCATGATCTTTGTTGAATGTTTTTGCCATTTATCTTGTCCCAATTTTCCGGGAAGATATCCTGAGCCCAAGGCCAATGGCTTTCCAAATCCCATTTGTCCATCAATATCGTAGCCAATAATATCTAGAATTGTCGGGGCAATATCATAATGGAGACCGGGGTTGGAGTTTTCTTCACTCCGTTGCTCAGGGGTATTTATGAAAAAAGTCAACCGCCGGGGTTTTATTGAAGATTCAAGTAGGGATGAAGCTTTGTTCCGCATTGCTAGATGGTCACTCACAACGATAATAAGAGTATTTTCTGAATAGGCAGAACTTCGAATTTGTTCTATGAATTTAGAAACCAACTGGTCAGAGCAATGAATTGAATTCAAAATGGAGTTTTCTCCAAGTTGATAATTTTCGCAGGATTTCGACTTGTAACCTTCGAACCCATGGCTGTCAAGTGTCAGCAAAGTTAGAAGAAAAGGTGATTTCTCATTGTTCAAAGCAACAAATTTTTCTATTGCATAATCGAAGAGGGTATCGTCAAACAAACCCCAAGGGGTGACATAGGTGTCATCAACCAAGCGGCTTTTTAAATCATTAAACCCCAAGACTTCCTCATAACCATGAGAACGTAGGAATTTTTCTTTTCCGCCAAATCGGGCATCGGCGCCGCCCAGAAAAGAAAGATGATAGCCATCTTTTTCCAGAAGATCCCCCAGACAGGTTGCCTTTGGCAAAAACTTATCAAAAATATTCAGATCATTAGGATCGACTTCATGCTCTACTGCCAAGGGATATGCACATTGACTCGCAACTATCCCTCCGATTGTCCAGCCGGCACCAGTCCCCTGATCAACATTCGAAAAGTTGATTGACTTCTCTTTTACTTTTTTTAGATTGGTTAAAAGATTCGGGAACAGCTTTTCATCGAAAAAGCTTTGTTCAAGGCTCTCTGCGTAAATTAGGACGATATTGAGACGTTTTGAAAGTGAGAACTCAATTTTGGCACTGGACCCCTGAAGTTCTGGAAAATCCTCAAAGAGCGCACCATCTTCTGTTGCCAGCGAACGATTTTCGAAAAAGAGAACTAAGTCTTTTGCTGGTGGCGAGATGAATAGACCTAAAAAAACAACAATGATAGATACAGTTTGAATCCAACTTTGTAGAGGGCGATTCTCCTTAAGGCTGAAAGAAGACATAATTAAAAAACCAAACATGCAGGCTACGATCATCGATAGACTTGTAAGATGCTCGCTCAATCCGGCATATAGGAGATCAGGTCTAAGATGGTAGAAAAAGGCTTCATTGAATCCTGAATTTTGTACGTAAAAGCTAAGAAAGAAAGATGCTTCGATAATAAAAAAAGTGGCGGAGACTAAATTATACGAAATAATTCTAGCCCACCGCTGAGGGATATTGGCAAAACTGAAAATCAGTCCAATATTGTAAAGCAGTACCGATATTGGCCAGATGAATGGCGCATCAGTCAAAATTATACCGGCGGTGGGAATTAGAATCGAAAAGCAAAGACCAATTAGACTATAAATATGCATCGGCGTTATATTGCTCCAAGGAGTTTTCTACATTCACAACTGATGTGAGATAAAACATTCGGGAACCATCGTTCTATGAAGCCAATATTAGCCCATTGACAAACAAGAATCCAAGAATGGAATTCATTGCAGCCCTGAAGCTGAAAAAACTATTGTTTTGGCCTAACGTGAAAGAGAGCACTGCTCTTAAAAGAATCTTCCTTAACTCTGTACTTCCCGCCAAAGCTTTAAAAGCTACTTGTCCATGAAGCTGCATTCAGGCAGGCATTACTTCTAACACGAAGTGAATCTAGATCCATTCAAACACCTCCCGCCTGCATCATATTCGATGCCATCGAGCGAGGCCAATTTTGGTACTTATTAGCACGGCTTTGCACGGCAATTTAGCTTGGGAATAAGAGTTTTATATCCATAAATCCCAAGTGTGTTGTCCCTCTATGATTTAATTCAGAAGGGTTCTTTCTGGTAAGTGTGTACGCGGAGTAGCGGAGCTGATTTGTTTGGGATAAAGTGCACTATGGCCACAAAACCATGTTTGCTATAGAGATAGACTCAACCGTGAAAAATGCATAACAATCTGACATATCTATGTATATTGTCAAAAATAATTTAGGATCAAGTGTCCCATGACGATAAAGTTAAGTGCACTGTCGCTTAAACGGTAATACTGTCCCGCAAATAAAGAAAGCGGGATAGCTCTTAGCTACCCCGCTTAGATTCAGTATGTCGAAGCCTAGCGCTTGATGACTCCATTAGAGAAAATAATCTCATCAAATGTGCGCCCAAGGGATTTGCTCGTGAAATTTGTCATCACCGCTCCTTCTGCCACTTCAACCTCTTCACCAACCTTAATCGGTGTTTCCCGAACGGCCGCCCAAGTTTTCTGGCCGTTGTCTTCAACACATAAATACGTGTAGCCGCCTGTGTTCATCGTCTCAACAACAATCCCTTTGGCGGTACTGCTTACAGCTAGATTGGAAAAAGCCTGTGCTTGACCAACGATCAAGAGTAGAAATAGAACACCGTAGCGTAATAATCTGATAGATTTTGACATAAAATATCCTTTCATACATTTAGGGGTGTCGACTAGTCCTCAGTCTGAAATACTAATTGTGGCAATCAAAGCAATATTTGTGCCGAACGGTAAGCTCCTGTAATTGGGCAAAGTCCAAATCTTAACGAGCTTGAAACAAACGTTTTGAGGCCATTTTCCCGAATCCAACAGGCAATAGGACTAAATCCTCACTATAATTCTATGGAATGACCTTTGACATGGCAATATATCGCTGCGTCTCGGGAAGGCCTTCTGGAAACATACTCTGTCTGATACGCACGCACGCATTAGCGAACCAATCCGCTTGATGGAACCATGATCTGAAGCCTCATGCAAATACAGAGCGACTTCATCCGTTGAGAGGTGAGCTTCGTTCGGTAATTTCTTGTGCAATTCAAGAAGCGTTTGCAGTAAATATACAAAAGGGTAAAGGGTCTTGCCCGCCTTTTTCCAAGAAAAATAAGCTTTTTCATCAGCAGGGTGCGGAAATCTGTAGCGAGTAATAATGAAATCGTAAAATTGTTTTTCGGTGATCTGACCACAACCAAGTGCTTGGCCAAAAGGAAGCATTCTTATTTTTGGTGACGAATCCCCCTGGGGACGTTTGGGGTGTGTGTTTCAAGGGTGCATGAAGACATCTGTGCGTGTTGCAGCAAATGCGGTTCCCCCCTTGTCAACGGGGGGGGCTTTAATAGTATTGTAGATAGATACGAAGCCCAATGGAGAACACATATGAATAGACTAATGAAATTGATTCTTATCTTTGTGACCTGCCTACTCATCGGCGGACTGGTTGTCGGTCCCGTACTGGCAGAGGAAGGTCCGACAGACCGTAAGGAACGGATTCTTGCCAATCTCAAACTTGCCTTTCCTAAACTCGAAAAAATGGCGGTTACCATGGGCGTTATCGGACCCAGCGGGTACGGCAACCTCGACGAAGGTACGTTCACTATCGGTGGCCGACAGACGCAGAGATTCCTCGTTAGCCAGGACGACAAAAAACTTTTCCTCGTCAGCGGCACACCGATTGATGTCAGCCGCAGTAAGGATGAGGTCACAGCTGAAATCGCCAGACGAGCGGCTGCTGAGGCTGAAAAAGCCGTTGCGATTCGTGAAGAGCTTGCTACGACGATCGCCAATCAACCGTACCTGGGTGCTGCAGACGCACCGGTGACGATAGTCGAATTTTCTGATTTTCAATGCCCTTATTGCTCCAAGGGTGCCAAGACTGTCGAGCAGATCATCGAGAAGTACCCAAATGACGTGAAGTTGGTATTCAAGCACTTCCCTCTCAATAACCATTCCTGGGCTAAAGCAGCAGCAATTGCTTCGCACTGTGGAGCCCTGCAGAAGGACGAGGCCTTCTGGACACTGCACGACAACTACTTCAAACACCAGAATCAGATCAATCCGGGGAACGTGATCGCGAAGAGCAAAGAGTATCTGGCAGGCTCCAACATAGACATGGCAGCCTGGTCGACTTGCGCAGAGGACACCAATTCCGATGAGTACAAAATCGCTTCGGCTGCGATCGACACCGACCTGGCCCTAGGAAAGAAGCTTGGGGTATCAGGGACTCCTGGCTTCTTCGTCAACGGTGCCTTCCTGAATGGAGCCCAGCCGATCACTGCCTTTGAGCCATTGATCATTGCCGCTAAGACCAAACCTGACTCGCCGAAATAGTGGTTCATACATTTATGACAAGGTCTCTTAGGTCTTGGCTGGTACGGACGGAAGCGTAAGAAATAGTAACACTGTAAAATATATCGACACACCGAAGCGGGGTTATTCAATGGCTCCGCTTTTTCGTTTGCCCAATCAGGATGCATTCTTGTTTGGGCATTTTTGTACCCATCGAAAGGATATTCGTCTTTTTGGCGATTCAGTTCCAAAATCATTCCACGATTTCATCTGGGGACAGGCAACTCGACACTTAGCAAAGTTTGGCTCGGGAAGAGATCTAGGAATTGCT
>JASJGU010000245.1:0-7189 GCA_033791385.1 Desulfuromusa sp. | reverse complement strand
CATAGATCCAGCGACTAGTCCCCGACCATGTCTATCCCTTGCTGAAACCGCCAGCAGACACGCCTGACGGTGCAGTTCGGCGAAGCGCTGCTCAATGCCAAAAGGTCTCAGGCGATCTCGATGAATGGCATAACTGTTGGTAGTGGCAATATCCGCACCCGCCAAGAAAAAATCGCGGTGCAGTTCACGCACTAATTCTGGTCGGTCAATTAATAGCTGTGTCGCCCAGAGCCCTGTCGGCTTTGTCGCAGAACGCGCCAGGAGTTCCTGGCCCAGACCACCATCTAGAAGTGTGATATTCATGTTGCCATCCTTTTTATGGTCGCATCGAATCGACCCTAGAATCCTATTATCTCGGGTATTTATGCCTTTGTCAAAACTTAGCACTAAAGAAAATGGCCCTAGGGAGGAGCCTATTTTGCTACTTCAAAAATATATTCCTGATATTTGGAAGGACAATTTTTCGGTCAAATGTCCTTCCAAAACAGCAAAATTCTCTAGATGTAACTACTCTTGTGTATTTGAAAAGGTGTTCCAACATTCGCTGCAAAAAGTGAAATTCTGGATTTTGATAAGTTGGGACAATTCGAGATTATCCCAAGCTAGAAAAGGAGTTTAATTACCTTCCTTTGTTTTATCGTTATTGGCAACCAGAATGCCAGAGAGGATGAAGGCCGCACTGAAAAAGTGTAGGCTGCTGATTCTTTCTTGTAGAAAAAGATAGGCTAGGACGCCGCTGAACAAGGGCAATGTATAGTAAACCATGCCTGCTTTCGCTGGACCAATGACGATAATCGCCTTATTCCACAATACGAAGGCCGTCAGCGATGCAAAAATACCGACATACAGAATTGATACAAGCGTTGTCATTTCCCACTGAACAGCAGGGGAGACCATCGATTCCCAGATAAAAAAGGGCAGCAGGAATAACAGCCCGAGAAGAAAGGTGCTTAGTTGGAGCGCCCAGATGCTCAACTCTTTCGGTTTGCGTTTCAACTGAATGCTGTAAATAGCAAAGGTTATAGCTGCTACCAGCATACAAACATCGCCAATTGCAAAGGAGACATCTAAGAGGATTGATGGATCGCCCTGGGTAATAAGCACCACAACTCCCGCTGCAACGAGGCTGACACCTATTCTCTTTTTTACCGTTATCAGTTCCCGATAAAAAATCCGCATCAGCAAAATGATGAAAATGGGAAAAGTTATCGAAATCAATGAGAGGTTGAGGGCGCTAGTGGTGTGGCCTGCAATATAAATCAGGGTGTTAAAAACAGTAATCCCCAGCAATGCAGTCACCGACAGGTAGCGGATATGTTTTTTCAGGATATGTCGCTCATTAAGCAACGGTCGCAGCGCAAAGGGAAGAAGGACGATTATAGCCACAGCCCAACGCCAGAAAGCAAGACTGACCGGGGGGATATTATCACTGAGTCCCCGCGCAATGATAAAATTTCCGGACCATATTGCTGTTGCTGCGATAGCGAAAAAGTAGCCCCGCATTCTGTCTCCTAATCAACGACAAAAGCCTCTGAGGGCCAGGGGCGTTATAGCATAATAGCTGTCAGTGCCCTAACGGATTAAGAGAAATTCGAACCACCTCCGCCGGGCGTTGATGTTTTATGCTCGGGTTACCAAAAGAGATTATGTAGACAACCAGATCGTATATTCCAGCCAGCCGTCACAAGTCAGACGTTGTGACCGGTGAAAATCTCTCGAACGAGTAGATGGTGGTATTTGTCACAACTTACCACTTTTGCAGACAGGATTGGCAATTGCTGGGAAAAATATATTTCTTCTTGAATTTACAAAGCGACAGTATTAGATTGCTCGTGCATTTATGACGGGGGTAACACACCGTTGCGATCCCCGCCTTGCGATCATGTTCACTAGTGTTCGTCAAGGTACCTATCACCTGGCCCAGACTTTACCCTGCGGTTCTTCCCCTCGCGTAGAGATGCACGACCATCTGATTTCTATCTGACGACGAAACTATCAGTGCCTGGAGGTTTATCTGATGAGTTCGCGTTTGGTGCCCAAGCTATTTTCTTGCCTGAAAGAGGGTTACGACCGTAGGCGTTTTACTCAGGACGCGATGGCCGGTGTGATCGTCGGTATTGTGGCTCTGCCACTGGCAATCGCTTTTGCCATTGCCTCAGGAGTTAAGCCTGAGCAAGGTCTTTTTACCGCTATTGTGGCAGGATTTTTAATCTCGGCCTTAAGTGGCAGTCGTGTTCAAATCGGTGGCCCGACTGGTGCTTTTATCGTCGTGGTCTTCGGTATCGTCCAAAAACATGGCTACAATGGCTTGGCCATTGCGACTCTGATGGCCGGAGTGTTGCTTATTCTGATGGGGGTGGCTCGACTCGGGGCGGTCATCAAATTTATCCCCTATCCAATGACCGTTGGTTTTACCAGTGGGATTGCCCTGATCATCGGCACAACCCAGATCAAGGATTTCTTCGGGCTGACCATTACTACGCCTTCCGCAGAATTCATCCACAAACTGTCTGACTACGCTCAGAATTTCGATAGCATGAATATCTATGCTCTGCTGGTCGGCGGGGTCTCTCTGGCCACTATTCTGTTCTGGTCGAAAGTCACCAAGAAAATACCTGGATCAATTGTTGCCATCATCCTGGCCACAATTCTGGTCCACCTCTTTGACTTGCCGGTCGCGACCATCGGTTCCGAATTTGGAAGTGTACCGAATATGCTACCAGCGCCGAAACTGCCACATTTTGAATGGGAGATGGTTCCTCAATTGATTTCCCCAGCCTTGACCATCGCGTTGCTGGGTGCGATCGAATCGCTGCTATCTGCGGTGGTCGCCGACGGGATGACCGGCACAAGGCACCGATCCAATATGGAGTTGGTTGCCCAAGGGGTTGCTAACCTCGCTTCGCCTTTATTTGGCGGGATTCCCGCAACTGGCGCCATCGCCCGCACCGCCACCAATATCAAGAACGGAGGCAAGACCCCCGTTGCCGGAATTATTCATGTTATCACTCTGCTGCTGATCATGTTTTTCTTTGGACGCTGGGTTACCCTGATTCCGATGGCCTGCCTTGCGGCTATATTGTTGGTGGTTGCCTACCACATGAGCGAATGGCGTCATTTCCTTAAGCTGTTGCGAGCACCAAGACCTGACATCCTGGTCATGATGACAACTTTCGGTTTGACGGTCTTTGTCGACTTAACGGTCGCCATTGAGGCAGGTGTTGTACTATCGGCTATTTTATTCATGAATCGAATGGCTAATGTAACGGAATTTCACAGCATAACCAGTGAAATTAACGAGGACTATGAGGAGCACGACGAGGCACCAATCACTTTGATGCAGGTTCCCGAAGGAGTCGAAGTTTTTGAGATCTATGGGCCATTTTTCTTCGGCGCTGCCAATATCTTCAAGGATAGACTTAAAATCATCAAAAAACCTCCCCAGGTTCTTATTTTGCGCATACGTCATATCTTGACCATTGATGCTACAGCATTAAGGGCACTTGAGGATTTGCTGGATAAGACCCGCAAAGAAAAAACAGTGCTAATGCTTTCAGGAGTACAGACCTCATTGAGGGGGCCACTTGAACATGCCGGCTTGATTGAGATGATCGGCCCAGAATGCGTTTTTCCTCATATCAACGAGGCGCTGGAGGGAGCCAGAAAGCTGATTAACGTAAATTGAGATGAGCATGGACAGCACCTCAAAAGTTCTGAGGACAGCTGCGAACCAATCTTGAGGGCTTTTCGCATAATCAGATGTCGAGAAAAAGACTCGCAAAAATTAGCGGTACCGTATGTAGGCAGCCTGTCCAACTATATGAGGGCACTCATGGTATACTTCATCCGGCGGAAGAAGATAAACATCAACCCTGTGTCCAATAATGAGAAAATCGCTGGGAAAGAGGTCCTACATCTTTGATCTGATAGGGTTCTCTATTTGTCCTTGTCAGATCAAGGCGCGATTTCTTTCGTCAGGTGAAGAAGAGAGCTGACCACTATGAACATTATCCATAACCCCATTTTCTTACTATTAATCATTGTTATTTTAGGTGAAGCTTTAGGTCACATAAAGCTTAAAAACATTTCTTTAGGTTCTTCAGCTATCATTTTTGTGGCGTTGGTTTTCGGTCATTTTGGTTATACCCTTCCTGGCGATTTCCAAACTCTTGGGCTTGTCTTGTTTATCTATTCCGTTGGTCTTCAGGCCGGTCCTGGTTTTCTTTCATCATTTAAGCAGCAGGGACTTCGTCTTACATTAGGAGCTTTGGTCATCGTTTCAGTTGGTTTTTTGATGACCCTGCTCTGCAGTTGGTTTTTTGATTTTGATCAGGGGGTTGCTGCAGGTCTTTTTGCCGGCGCGTTAACCAGTACCCCAGGTCTTGCGGTTGCGGTTGAAGCGGTCGAAAAAAGTCAGGCTCCAGCAGCCTACGGACTCACCTACTGTTTTGGGGTTGTCGGCGTTACAATTTTTATCAATCTGCTGCCAAAAATTCTCAAAATTAATATCAAAGATGAAGAGCAGGCGCTACACCAGGAGCTTACAGAAAAATATCCCCCATTTACCTACCACCACATTGAAGTCACGAATCCCAATCTATTGAATAAGGCTATTAAAGACATTTACCTCAAAGACATTGCTCCCGTGGTTCTGACTCGTTTGCTGCGTCGAGGTGAAAAGGAGCCGATTCTCGTCTCTGGCGAAACGATTCTCTGTGCGGGGGACCATCTCAGGATTGTCGGTCGGGAAAACGATCTGGAAAAAGTGGAACTGTACATGGGCCAAGCGATCGAGTCGGAAATTGAATTTGATCGTGGAATGGGTAAGAAGAGCATTGTTATCTCTAAACGGCAGGCGGTTGGACAAACGCTAGGGATGCTAAATTTCAGAGAAGTTTTTAACGTGCAGGTATCTCGTGTCACACGTAATGGCATCGACCTCCCAGCAGAAGCCAATATTCGTTTTCACTTAGGGGATGTCTTACACGTTGTTGGTAATGAGAACGCCCTGAAGAACCTCACTCGTATGCTTGGCAATGATGTCAAGGCGATCTATCGAATCAATCTTCTACCGATATTTGTTGGCTTGCTGGCAGGTTTTTTGATCGGACAAGTTCCTCTCTACCTCCCGGTGATAGGAAGTTTTACTTTAGGAATTACTGGCGGAGTTTTGCTGGCAGGGCTGATTTTGAGCGGTTTGTACAAAACTGGGCCCTTTATCTGGGAGATTCCCTCGACCGCGAACAGTTTTATTAGAGAGCTAGGCCTAATGCTCTTTTTAGCGACCGTAGGCACAAAAACCGGTAGCACAATTATGGCGACCATCTCGGAGCAGGGATTATCGCTGTTCATTTCTGGGCTTCTCGTAACTTCGGTCCCATTATTGATCTGCTTACTGGTATGTCGTTACCTACTTAAGGTTCGGTTTCTCCGAATGATCGGTGTGTTGACCGGAGGGATGACCAGCACTCCTGGACTCTCCAGTGCCACGGCTCTTTCCGAAACACCTTACGCTGCTGGAGCGTACGCAACAGTCTATCCCGTGGCGCTTATCGGAATGATCTTTTTCACAAAACTGCTGATTCTGATTCTGAGGTGAGTTCATTGAGAAAAGATATCGGAAGTGGTGTCAACCGAAATCCTATTCAGTTTTCTACTAATGATCGCAGATTCTCCCGGCTCAGAACCCGTAACATGTAACCACTTTGGTGCATATATCTGATAGAACTTAGGAGCTGCGTACTCAAGTGAGGCCGTTATGGCTTTTTCAGTTTGCTGAGCATTTGGACCGGTATTGTCAACTTAATGCCCTTCCCTTCAGTATAGAGTAATGAATAATCAAATCGCAATTTACAAAGGCCATCGTTTTCCAAAATCCGTTATCAGTCACGCTGTATGGCTCTACTACCGATTCTCGCTGAGATATAGAGAAGTTGAAGAGCTTCTCGCTGTCCGGGGCATGAAAGTCAGCTACGAATCCATCCGGAAGTGATGTCTTAAATTTCCATCCACCTACGCTAAAAAGCTGCGCAAGTCTGCTGGTCAGGCAGGTGACAGTTGGTATCTGGATGAGTTTTTTATCAACATTCGAGGTAAACGGCACGACCTTTGGCGAGCAGTCGAGCAGGATGGAGATGAAATCGACATCTTGGTCCAACATAAACGCAACAAACAAGCGGCGCCCTGTAATCTCACATATGTGATGTGATTTGCCTCAACAAAACAGCCGATTTCTGCACCGTATTCGTTAAGTTGACAATACCTTGGGGAGGCATAGCGTAATCCTGAAATTAGGAAGTTGCAGTTGCTAAGGTTCGTCCCGCCGGAAGCATTCCTCTAGCCGCCGAAGATGGGGAGAATCAGTGAAGGTAAACCATTTCTTCGCCGCACTGTCCCATTCGGCACCAAGACCCTTTGCCTCGCCTTTACGGTTAAACGGAACCCTCAGATAGAGTTTCTTGCCGTAATACTTTTCGCACATCTGTTCATAGAAAAATGCATACCCCTTTGCTTCTACGTCACCCCGTTGATCAAAGGTTTCCATCGGTGTTGCCATCTTGATCCGCCTTTGAACTGATTGAAACTCCATCTTTGAGAATCGGCTGCCATCCCCTCGAAATAGATCCAGAGTAGTGGAAAAATCAGGGTCGTTTATAGCCGTAGCCTCGAAGGGAACATCATTGCAGGTTCCTCTGGCAACCACCAACTTTCGGACTTCAAGATCATTGTTCGGGTATTCCACCAAAAAATGAGTGACCTGATTCAGAATAACAATATTGGGGGTCAACATCGCCTGTCCTTTCCTTAGCAATCGGTACCGGCATTTAGACCGGCAAAAGCATAGCGTACTTCGGTTCCGCACTAACTGCAAATCCGTTTTCATTGAATTGATCAGGTTGTTCCGTTAATTCACTGTAGGAAGATTGTCCCACCTAGTCGTGTATGAGGATGAAAGGTGCACTCGCTTTATAAACTAATCTTCTTGTGGCCGTAAGCATTGACAGGACATTTAAAACGGGTCTTTTCTTGTCAAAAATCCCGCCAACACGCTTAAATCATTATTTTTTATCCAGCCATTCGCAAAATCAGGTCAAAAGTAATTGGCACGCATAAGCAGGAAGAACTCTTAGCCCAAAGCCAACCAAAAAACCACCCCTACCATCAGGGTTCCAGCAATTCGGTTGAGAAG
>JASJGU010000244.1:0-4394 GCA_033791385.1 Desulfuromusa sp. | reverse complement strand
CCCACAATGTCGGATTCCGGGTTTCCTCTGAAAGCGCCGCCATTGCATTCGATGTGTATAACGGTGACGTCCTGATTGCTTCGGTCAACCAGACGGCAACGGGGGGCGCTGATAATTGGACGACCATCAATAAAACCCTGCATCTCGATGGTGGTCCAATGAACCTGCGCATTGTTGCCAATGGCGGCGGATGGAATATGGACTGGATTGAATTTGCGCAGCAGTTCTAGTCGCGGTCCGAGTCCAGTCCAGGTATCAACCTTTTAATATTGAAACTCGATGCTACCGCAGTGCTCACATACCTCCATTTGAAGTCGGAATGTCCGCGCCAGCAAACGAACCACCCGCAAAAACACCCGCAGCACTTCGGAAAGCAGCTTCCCATCATACACAAGCCGATATCGGATTTGGATGGGGAGGCTCAGCACCCACTGACGAACCGGTGCATTCTCGGGAAAAGTGTCATCTACCAAACGCGCCGAAGTATCCGCCATCCGCCTGCCCGTACACGAAGGGCAGAACCCCCGACCTTTACACGAAAAAGAAAGGGGATCAAACTACACCCCTTATATTCAAACTGAAGACTCGATTCAAAGTAATCCATCCATTTCATCCGTTAAGTGGAAAATTTTTTGTGACCATTGATTATCACAGTTCATGGAAGAGGCGTCGCCTTTCGTTCGTGGATGAGCAGGGAGCGATACAGTCCATACCCCTTGAATGGACTGACGCGGAAGGAGTTGATCCGTTTGTGGCACTGTCCTGTGGGCGTTCGTTCTTTCGAGTGACGGAGCTGCTGCGTTTGGTGGAATTGGTTGCTGATTTAAGTGAACCAAATCTGCCGGAAGATTTGTCGAAGGTGTAAAGTTGATTATGCCTTACTGTAAAACAGTATATGCCGGTGACAATAATTGCAAAACCATGGTTTCATGGCCTGTACCACAGTCAAAACTGTTATTATCTTTAACAAAACTTCTGTTTTACTTGACAAGCGAAAACCAAACCGGCATAAACTTATTTACATCACAAATTGCCAAAGGAGTTCCATGGCTACAAAAGAGAAAAAACAGATGCTCAAGGAGCAGGGGTCCCTCAACCGACAGCCTGACAAGGTCATCGATTCGATATTCAGAAATAATCCGTTTTTTGATTCGGATGATGTTGCGCAAGTGAAGTACGAAATGGTGAGACAGGTTTGCTGTGAAGGAATCACAGTGAGTGAAGCAGCTAAGAATTTTGGTATGTCGCGTCCCACTGTGTATTTGGCTCGTGAGGCTATTGAACGAGAGGGGCTGCTGGGCCTTGCACCCAAAAAGGGAGGACCGCAGACTCGACATAAGCTTACAGCTGAAGTCATGACTTTTATCTGCGAAAGAAAAGAAGAAGACAAGTCGGTCAATTCGCAAACACTGGCAAGAATGGTGCAGGACCAATTTATGGTTTCCGTGCATCCAAGAAGTATCGAACGTGCCCTGGCCGTTGAAAAAAAAACACCAGACTCCAGCGCGGAAAGGTGATGATATTATGATTGACAAAATTCAGTTAATCGAGAGGTACGAAAAGATGCGTGCCGAGGCCATTCGCTTTCCCACTTCAAAAGGGCAATATTCGTATGGACATGTGGTGTTGTCCCAAAAAGGAATACTGGCATGGGTGAATGTCTGCGCGGAATTGCATAATTGCACGTCGGTTTCACGCCCCGTACAGCCCGGCAGACTACTGGCAGGCAATGGGATTGAGTTGAATGATGAGTTGAACGATGAGTTGAATGATGAGTCGAACGATGAGTTGAAAAATATTCTGACACTCATGGCATTGAGAGCGGTTGAAGGAGAAGGACATGCAAACGTTAACGGAATCTAACGGCAAGGTATGCGCTCACCATCTGCAGCGAGATGCGTACCTGTACGTTCGTCAATCCACCATGCGTCAAATCGTTGAAAACCAGGAGAGTACAAAACGGCAATATGAGCTGGATCGCCGGGCAGTCGCTTTGGGTTGGAACGTGGAGCAGATTCATGTTGTTGACTGCGACCTGGGAGAGTCCGGGGCATCCACGACAAGAGACGGATTTAAATTTCTGGTATCTGAAGTCGGGCTTGGTCGCGCCGGTATCGTAATGGGGCTTGAAGTATCCCGTCTGGCCCGAAATTCGAGCGACTGGCATCGACTCCTGGAGATCTGCGCGCTGTCCCATACGCTGATCCTTGATGAAGAAGGCATCTATGATCCGGCGCATTTCAATGACCGTCTTCTTTTGGGGCTAAAGGGAACGATGTCAGAAGCAGAACTTCATGTCATTCGAGCGCGTCTGTTCGGTGGCATGCTGAACAAGGCAAAACGGGGAGAACTTAAGCTTCGACCTCCTGTCGGCTACATTTATGACGTCCATGAAAAATTAATCAAGGATCCAGACAAGCGGGTTCAAAAAGCCGTTTTGCTTTTTTTTGAAACCTTTCGTCGCACCGGAACTGCCGGGGGAACTGCCAGAGCGTTTGCAAAAGGGGAGCTTCGTTTTCCGAGGAGGATATTTGGTGGACCGCAAAAAGGACAGATTGTTTTTGGCGAACTCACCCCTGCCAGAGCAAGAGAAATTTTATGGAATCCCCGTTATGCAGGGATTTACGCATATGGCCGCAGACAGCAATTCCATCGAGGCATGGAATCAAAGCCTCTTACCAAATATGTAGAGCGGGAACAATGGAAGTCCTTCATCAGAGATACGCATCCTGGTTATATCAGCGGCGATGAATATGAAGAGAATTTAAAAAGGATGAAAGAGAATGTCAAAGCCACAGATGCCAACCGGCGCTGTCCTCCCCGCGAAGGACCGGCGCTGCTGCAGGGGCTTTCGGTCTGCGGCATCTGCGGGCGAAACATGACGATTCGGTACCACAAACGTCGCGGTCAGTCGGCCAGCCCTGACTACACCTGTTGCAACAAAAAAGAGATGGTTCACTGCCAAAGCATTCCGGGGCATGATATCGATAAACTCATTGGCAGGCTACTTGTCGAGAAAATGTCACGGTCGATAATCGATGTGGCCATGGCTGTCCAGCAAGAGCTTCAAAAGAGAATTGAGGAAACAGATAACATCCGTCGCGCGCACGTGGAAAGCGCTAAATACGAAATGGAATGTGCCAGAACGCGCTACATGATGGTGGACCCGAAAAATCGTCTCGTCGCCGATGAGCTGGAGTCTGATTGGAATAAAAAAATTCGCTTCCACCAGGAAGCCCAAATCGTATATGAGCGCAAAAGAGAAGAGGATCAGGCAAAAATAACAGATGAACAAAAACAGAAAATACTTTCCCTCACCACTGATTTCCCTCGTCTTTGGGGCAAGAATACGACAACAGATCAAGACCGCAAGCGTATGGTCAGACTATTGATCGACGATGTCACCCTGCTCAAAGACGACCAAACAATCAAGGTCCAAATCCGTTACAAGGGCGGTGCCTGCGAAGAACACAATCTGGCTCGCCCGAAATCAGCGTGGGAAGAGAAACGTCACAGTCCTGAAGTGCTTAAAGAGATCGATTTACTTTTGAATGACCATACTGACTGTGAGGTGGCGGACATTCTCAATCATCGAGGGTACCTTTCCGGCACCGGTAAATCCTTTGATGGACGACGCATCGCTGTCATCAGACGTGCGTATCATATCAGCAGCAGATTCACCCGCTTGAGAAATAAAGGACTACATACAATCAAAGAAATATGCGAAAAATTTCATGTGCCTCGTCAAAAAGTATACAAATGGAGAAAGTCCGGCGTTCTGGCAGCGCACCGTTTCGATGATGTCGGACGCTACCTCTACGATACGTCCGATCTGGTCAATTTAACTCAATGAGCACAGGAGGTGCAGTGTGAAGTACAGGTCAATCCCACCGCCATGCTCTTGCCACAATCATTGCAGCGCACCCGCACAAAACCGTGGCCCAGTACACCACACTTCAGGTATTCCCGCAGTTCCGCCTCCACATGTCGCGGCACCGCATGCTCTGCCGTTTGGGCGAAAGCCAGAAAGCTCTCCAGATTCTCCCGCAGCACCCGGTGCAGCACCTCCTGTTCCGGCTCCGTTCAACATCAACCACGAGCAAAACGGGATAGCTGCGCTGTCTGATTCTGCGGAACATCTCAATAACCTCACCCAGTTCAAAAAAACGTTTCATCGGCTGATTGCCGAAGGTATCAATCGGCATCTCGGGCGAGAGGGCGCCGTATTCTCAACGCCCGCCAGGACCGTGGAGTGTCTCGACAATGAAAGCGTGGAACAGCAATTCTTCTACGCCATGACCAATCCGGTCAAAGACGACCTGGTAGATCGCATTGCCCACTGGAAAGGATTCTCCTCCTACGACCAACTCGCTCTCGGAAAAGACAATGTCTAC
>JASJGU010000243.1:0-5637 GCA_033791385.1 Desulfuromusa sp. | reverse complement strand
TGGTTGATTGCTCATCTGCGTTATCGGACTTTTGTTCTCCGTGAAAGCGGATCGATTTCGGCATTTCTGTTGGCTGGATGGCAATTTGATGCTTTCTATGATCGGTTGTTGATCCGCCCATTCAGAGGGCTTTGCCGTTTCTGCTGGCAGGGTGTGGAGGTAGGGTTGGTGGATGGTCTTATCGAAGGGTTTGCCCGGACTTGTGTCAGTTGGGGGCAATCGCTGCGGAAGATGACTAACGGTCAAATTTCCAGTTACCTGCAAGGGTTTATCTGGGGTCTGTTGCTGATTATTGGGTGGTTCTTACTGAGAGCAGTGGCGTGATAGGCATATTGAAAAGATGACAGCTGATACTTTCATACAATTTCCTGTTCTGAGTTTACTGCTGTGGTTACCGCTGGTCGGAACTCTGTTGTGCCTGGCTGGGTACAAATCGCCGCAGGCTGGTCGATGGCTGGCTCTGGGGACAACAACGGTGGTTTTTGCTCTCAGCCTTTTCCTGGTTTTTTCTCTGGAGCGTTCTGCGGGCTGGATGCTGTTTGAAGATTACAACTGGATTGAACCTTTCGGCATCCGTTATACCCTGGGTATGGATGGTATTTCGCTGCTGTTGATTGTTCTGACAGCGTTTTTGCAGGTTGTTGCGGTGCTGATTTCCTGGAATCAGGAAAAATCTCCAGGTCTGTTTTTTGCGCTAATTCTGATCCTGGAAACAGGAATTATCGGGGTTTTTCTGGCGCTGGATCTGATCCTGTTTTACCTGTTCTGGGAACTGATGTTGATTCCGATGTTTTTCCTGATAGGCGTCTGGGGTTATAAACGACGGGTTTATGCGGCGGTCAAATTTTTTCTATTTACTCTGGCCGGGAGTCTCTGTCTGCTGCTGGCTGTGATCAGTCTTTTTCTGCTGCACGGTGAGCAGACTGGAACCTACACCTTTGCTCTGGAGGCGCTGAAACAGACCGACCTGAGCTTCGGCCAGGAAATGCTTTTTTACCTTTGTTTCATGGCTGCTTTTGCCGTCAAGGTTCCGCTTTTCCCCTTCCACAGCTGGTTGCCGGACGCCCATGCCGAGGCACCGGTGGCGGGATCAGTCGACCTGGCCGGATTACTGATGAAAACCGGGGTCTATGGGATGATCCGGTTTGCCTTTCCGTTGTTTCCAACGGCAGCAGAAAAATCTCTGCCGATCCTGGCAGTATTGGCCCTGATTGGACTTTTCTACGCCGCCTGGATTGCTTATCTACAGACTGATATAAAGCGGATTGTCGCTTATTCATCCATATCACACCTTGGATTTGTCATCCTTGGACTGGCGGCCTGGAATCAGACTGCCTGGGAAGGGAGCCTGTTGTTGATGATCAATCATGGGGTGACCACCGGGGCTCTGTTCGTCACCATTGCGATGCTGCAAAAGCGTACCGGAACCCGTGAACTTTCACAACTAGGAGGCCTATGGAAGAGCCAGCCGAATATGTCAGCATTTTTTCTGCTGTTCTGTATGGCATCGTTGGGGCTTCCCGGATTGGCTAACTTCGCCGGGGAGATTCTGATCCTGGTCGGAACGTTCAGCAACCATGCTGTTTGGGCGGCGATTGCTGTTGCTGGCGTTCTGTTTTCCGCCATTTACATGTTGCGCATGGTTCAGGAAACGATATGGGGTCCTTGCTGTGAGCCGTTTGATAAGCAGGATCTTATCAGCCGTGAATGGTTGATCCTGATCCCTCTGGCTGTTCTGGTGGTTTGGCTCGGATGTTACCCGCAACCGATTCTTGATCCATTGCGCGAACCGATCAGTTTACTGCTTCGTCAGGGAGGGCAGCCATGAGTTTGCTCGACCTGCAATCGCTGCTGCCACAACTGATTTTGGCTCTTGGTGGGACAACCGTTCTGCTACTTGGAGCCTGGGTACAGAATCGGCGCCTCTGGCTAATTGTTGGAATGTTTCTAGCTTTGTCTGCCGCATTGGTCGCCGGAGTTATGGAGCCCCCGCTGGCCGAGGTTGCCGGAATGTACTCAACCTCCCTTTATGCTCGTTTTTGTACCGTGCTCTGGTCGCTGATTATTGCAGCGACGCTGCTGCTCTCTTGTCGTTATGCGGATCTGCACCGTTTCGGTGGTGGGGAATATACCGCCTTGCTGTTGTTTGCCGGTGCCGGGATGAGTCTGCTTTCCGCGGCAACTTCATTGATTGGCCTGTTCCTCGGTTTGGAAGCCTTTACTCTGGTGCTTTATGTCCTGATTGCTTTCAACCGAACCGATAATCGTGGTGCCGAAGCTGGTTTGAAATACCTGGTGTTCGGAGCAGTTGCGACGGGTTTCCTGACTTTTGGGATTGCTCTGATTTATACAGCTTCAGGCAGTTTTCATATGCTTGAAGCTCTCTCCGGTTTACAGGTTGATGGAGTTCTACGGCCGATTGGTCTGGCTGGCTGGGCAATGCTGCTCGTTGCAATCGGGTTCAAAATCTCACTGGTACCTTTTCACCTGTGGACACCTGATGTTTATCAGGGGGCTCCGGCACCCATCAGTGGCTTGCTGGCAACTGCAGCAAAAGGGGCTGTGCTGACTGCCTTGTTGCCCTTGCTGGCATTCATGGGTGACGCCGCTAGTGAGATCAAACATGTTCTCTGGCTGTTGGCAATTATTACCATGTTGGCTGGGACTTTTGCGGCATTGCCACAGACCAACTTGAAGCGGATGTTGGCTTATTCCTCCATTGTTCACATGGGTTATTTATTGATTGCCCTGCTGGTTGGAGGCTCTTATGGTGGGCAGGCACTACTTTTTTATTTGGTGGTTTACTGTCTGGCTACTTTCGGGGCTTTCGGGGTTGTCACCTCCTTTGCTCTGGAAACTGAAGAGATTCAGGATTACAATGATCTGCGTGGACTTGGATATCTTCATCCCCGCCGTTCTATTGTGCTGGCTGTTTTTATGTTTTCACTCGCGGGCATTCCTCCGTTGGCCGGTTTTTTTGCCAAGTTTGGTCTTTTTCAAGCCGCATTGCGCACCGGCTACCCGGAACTGGCCGTGATTGGGGTTTTTGTTTCACTGGTTTCTGTTTACTATTACCTGCGTCCGATCATCGTTCTGTTCATGCAGGAGCGCAGTGCCTATCAGTTGCGTTCTGGCTCTTGTGGAGAATACCTTTTGCTTGCTGGTTGTTTTATCGCCATTCTGGTTCTGGGGGTTTATCCTGGGCCATTGCTGAATTTGGTGGCGCACGTTTTGCCCTAGTTGGTAGATCTGTCATTATATAAACTTTTGTAACCGGTTTGATTTAGGAGCGGACATATGTCTATCGAAGAGAAAATAAAACAATTTCTTGTGTCCCCGGTTTTTGGTGTCGTTGGTGCTTCGACTAACCGAGATAAGTATGGAAACAAGGTGCTGCGTTGTTTTCAGCAGAATGAACGGACAGTGCTTCCGGTCCATCCCAAGGAAAAACAAATTGAAGCTGTCGATTGCGTAGCGTCAGTCGCTGATCTGCCTGCAGATGTCCAAAGTATTTCGGTGATTACACCACCGCAGGTTACCGAAAAAGTGGTTGAGCAGGCAGCAGCTAAGGGGATCAAAAATGTCTGGATGCAACCGGGAGCCGAAAGCCCGGCAGCGGTACAATATTGTGAAGAGCAGGGTTTGAATGTGATCGCTGATGGCAGCTGTGTGCTGGTTGTTTTGGGATACCATGAACACTGAAATTGCAACGTTAACTATGGGGAATAGCAGGAAATAGGTGAGAGTCTGATGAGTATGTTCAGGGATTTTGAGTCAATTACCAAGAGCATGGGTGAGTTGCCAGCATCGCCGATTGTGGCAACCAAACTGCTTGAATTACTGCGTAAGCCCGACTTGAAAATTAAGGAATTAGCCAATGCCGTCTCTCTGGACCCGGTTATTTCTGCCCGATTGATGAGGATGGCGAACTCGGTATTCTATCAACAGATGAAACAGGTGAGTACGGTTAACCGGGCGATTATTGTTGTTGGCGAAAATGTTCTGAAAAATCTTGCCTTGGAATACAGTTTACGCTCTACCAGCAAAACCTACGGGATCATGGAACGTAAACTATGGGAAAGTTCGATTGGTTGCGCTGTTGCTTGCCGAATGCTGGCTGATCGCTTGACCAATATCGATAAAAATGAAGCTTATCTTGCGGGATTACAACACCATATCGGCAAGGTGGTGATGGTTAATCGCGACAAGGACCTTTATAAAGAAGTGTTGCGGAGTGTTGATTCGGGCAAAGGACAGCTTCGGGATGTTGAGCGGGGGCTGTTTGCTTATTCGCATGAAGTGGTTGGTGCGGCACTGCTCGATTATTGGAATTATCCCAAAACTATTGTTGAAGTGACACTGCACCATCATGAATTCGAAAATCAGCGCACCGAAAACGATGAAATATTCACCGTTTGTGCAATTGTCAGCCTAGCCAGTGACTTTTGCCGATATTTCGGGATCGGTTATGCCGAAGAGGCTAAGATAGATTTGACCCTCAGTCGCGGCGCTCTGGCGCTAGAAGCAAATCCGATGATTGTTGAGGAATTGGCAGAGAAGTTTTATCCTGAGTTTGTCAAAGAACGTAATTTGTTTCTGTCTTGATTTTTCCTGAAAACGTTTTCAAGTTGTAATCCAAGGAGCTGGTTTATGTGCAAGAAGATTTTTATCGCTGCCACAGGACAACACTGCGGTAAAACCACAACCAGCTTATCTCTGCTTCATCTTGCCCGCAAAAAATATAATCGGGTTGGTTTTATCAAACCATTTGGGCCTAAGAGGACCAGCTATCTTGGGCAATTTGTCGATATCGATGCTGCTTTAATCGCTCATGTTTACGGAATAGAGGATCAACTTGAGTTGATGTCCCCGGTGGTTCTTGATTCTCATACCACCCGCGAGTTTCTTGAAGGAAAGGTAAAGCCACAGGACTATCTGGAAAAAATTTGTCGTGCAACGAGCGAACTGGAAAAGCAGTGCGACTTTCTGATTGTTGAGGGAGCTGGACACAGTGGCGTTGGGTCGGTTATGGGACTCAATAATGCGCAGTTAGCTCATCAGCTTGATGCTCCTGTTTTAATGGTTGCCGGTGGTGGGGTTGGGAATGTGATTGATGCCATCCAACTGAATCTAGCCTTGTTTCGCGAAACCGGTGCTGAAGTTCGGATGATTTTGCCCAGTAAACTGACTAAGAGTAAACGGGAAAGCACACTGAAATATCTCCAGATGGCTTTCAAAAATACTGCTATTCAGGTTGTCGGCGGTTTTAATTTTTCACCAATTCTTGCCAATCCTACCTTGAAACATCTGGCAGAATTATTGCGTCTGGAACTTCAGGGTGATAATGAACAGGCAAGCCGTATTGTCCATCATGTCCAACTCGGGGCAGCTTCGACACAGCGAATTGTTGAACTGTTGCAAGAGTCAACCCTGATTATTGTTCCGAGCAGCCGGGGCGAAGTGTTGGTGACGTTGTCCACGCTCTACCCTTTGCCAGAGTTCAAAAATAAAATTGCTGGACTGGTTATTAACGGTGTTGTCCCGCTGACTGAAGTCGCACAGCGAATTATTGATAAAGCAAAAATTCCTTATATACGGGCGGCTGAGACGACAGCTGAAATTTACACAACGATTCAG
>JASJGU010000242.1:0-3740 GCA_033791385.1 Desulfuromusa sp. | reverse complement strand
GATTCATCTTCAGGCCTTCAAAGAAGCTGAATATCTTGTTGTTCGGGTTAAAGACACTGGCACAGGAATCTCAATTCAAAACTTAGGGAAAATTTTTGATCCTTTTTTTACGACCAAAGAAAAAGGGACTGGTTTCGGTCTGTCTGTCGCTTTACAGGTTGTAAAAAGTTGTGGTGGCAAGATCCATGTTGACAGTTCTCCCGGTGCAGGAGCTTGTTTTTCGATTGAACTGCCGCTGTTCCCCGATTCGGTTCATTAGCGGTTATGGCTCTCAGATTACGTGAAATAGCTCTCCATCTGGATGAGGGTGAGGATTTAATTCCAGGTAGAATTGGCTTAACCCTCGATTTTGACGCTCAAAATATCGATTCGTGGAAAATTGTGCGTAAAGGAATTGATGCGCGGCGTAAGCCCGATGTGCTGCGTGTTTATACCGTTGAATTCAGCTGTGCAGATGAGTTTGAACTACTCAAAAAGAATCAACACGTTGCTACCCTGGCAGAGGTGAAAAATAAACCCTCCATTGAGTTATATTCACTTCAATCTAAACCGAAAATTCTGGTTGTTGGAATGGGGCCAGCGGGACTTTTCAGTGCGTTGTCCCTGGCTGAAGCAGGTGCGCAAGTTTGCTTGATAGAACGGGGCCGCCCAGTAGCTGAAAGATTGCGGGATGTCAATGCGTTCTGGTCTGGCGGTGAGTTGAATACAGAAAGCAATATCCAGTTTGGTGAAGGGGGGGCTGGTACTTTTTCTGATGGAAAATTGACCAGTCGTTTAAACCATCCAGCAAGTCGTTATATTTTGGAACGCTTGGTTGAGTTTGATGCCCCTGAAGAAATTCTCTGGCAGGCAAAGCCACATATCGGGTCGGATCGTTTAAGAAGAGTGTTAGTTAATTTTCGCAAGCATCTTTTCTCTCTTGGGGTTGATATCCAATTTTCGAGTCGTCTCACCGGACTGGAAATGTCAAATCATCAAATCAGGGCCGGATTGATTAATGATTCTGTGCAGATTGAATGTGATCAATTGATTCTGGCGCTTGGCCATAGTGCCCGCGATACCTATCAGATGCTGGCGGATAAACAGGTTAAACTTGAACAGAAACCCTTTGCAATTGGGTTGCGGGTTGAACATCCCCTTGAATTGATCAATCAGATTCAGTACGGTAGACAAAGTCACCCACAATTGCCCAGCGCTGATTACCGATTGGCCTGGAATGATCCGGAGACCGGACGGGGAATTTATTCTTTCTGTATGTGTCCTGGCGGAACGGTGGTTAATGCCTCATCCGAGGCAGAGGGTCTTGTCGTCAATGGGATGAGTGATTTTTGTCGGGATGCCTCACGCTCCAACAGCGCCCTGGTCGTAGCTGTGACCCCAGATGATTTTTCAGCGTCCGATGTGCTGGCCGGTATCCGCTTTCAACGCAAGTGGGAACATGCGGCTTATCTGGCGGGTGGATCCGGCTGGCATGCTCCGGCCCAACCGCTTCTGGAGTTTCTTCAAGGAAGTGGTGGTAGTCTGGATTCATCGTGTCAGCCACAGGTTGTCCATGCAGATCTGAATACTTGTTTGCCCGGTTTTGTGACCAAGAACCTGCGTAAGGCTTTACCTATTTTTAATCAGCGGATGCGTGGATTTGTTGGCCCGGAAGCGACTCTGATCGGGGTAGAAACGCGTACTTCTGCACCCGTGAGGATTGTTCGTGATCAACATGGTGAATCGGTCAGTCATAAAGGTTTATTCCCGGCGGGTGAGGGGGCAGGTTACGCTGGGGGAATTATGAGTGCAGCAATTGATGGTATAAAAGCCGCCACAGCGATTATCAACACTAACCAAGGTTTTTGAAAAGAGGATGTTTTGAAAGAAAATATGGCAAAAACACTCTACGTCGATCAGATTAAAGAGCGCGATCGGGTTGAGTCGATTTTTCTGGTGCGGGATAAAATTACCGCGATGGCAAAAAACGGCAAGCCTTATATGACCCTGAAAATGATGGATCGCACTGGTGAGGTGGAAGGGCGGGTCTGGGATCAGGTTGATCGGTTTTCCGCAATGTTTGAGAAGAACGATTTTATTCTGGTCAGTGCCAAGGCGAGCGTTTACTTGGGAAAAATGCAGCTGGTTGTTCAGGATTTAAAGAAAATAGAGGAGAGCCTGGTTGATCTGGGTGATTTTCTGCCGGTTTCACAGCGCTCGACGGTAGATATGCGCCATGAGCTAGACCGCGTGTTAGAGTCACTGACTAATCCACATATAGAAGCTTTGCTACGGGCTTTTTTTGATGACCCAGAATTCTTCGCTCTCTACAGTAAAGCGCCTGCTGCTAAAGCTATGCACCATGTTTTTCTTGGCGGTTTGTTGGAACACTCTCTTGCTGTTGTCCAGCTGGCTGTCGATGTCGCTGCTCGCTATCCGCAGGTGAATCGTGATCTATTGATCTGTGGTGCATTGCTGCATGATGTTGGCAAGGTCAGCGAGCTATCGTATCAGCGCTCGTTTGATTATACCGATGAAGGGAAGCTGTTGGGTCATATTATTATCGGGGTGCAGATGGTTGAGGATCGGAGCCGCCAGATTGCTGATTTTCCTGGTGAATTATCGATGCTGGTCAAGCACCTGCTGCTTTCCCACCATGGTCAATATGATTTTGGTTCTCCTAAGCGACCTAAATTTCTTGAAGCGGTGATTTTGAATTTTATTGATGACCTTGATTCAAAAATCAATGGTGTACAGACTCATATCGATAAAGAGCCTGATCGGGAGGGGAATTGGACTAACTACCATCGTCTCTATGATCGTTATTTTTACAAAGGATCAGTCCCGCAACCGACACAAAAGAAGGTTTTCGAACCTTCTTCAACGCTGACGGCTCCAGATTCTCTTCCGGTTGAAAAAAAACCGCTCAGTAGCGAACGCAAGCAATATAATAAGCCTCTTGGGGCCACTTTAGGAGACCAGTTGAAGGAAAAAAACTTCGATCTATTCTCCACTATTACTGAAAAAGGGGAAAACTCTTGATAGTTGATACTTTGCCGACCGGGCCGCTGCAGGTCAATTGTTATGTCCTCGGTTGTGAAACAACGGGTCAGGCCGCTGTTATAGACCCAGGTGGTGATGTGAAGCAAATTCTTAAATTATTGAACAAGCATAAATTAAAAGCGGTCATGATTATCAATACTCACGGCCATTTTGATCATATTGGGGGCAATCGAGAATTATTGGCAGTGACCGGTGCAGAGCTTTTGATTCATCAAGATGACCGCCCTTTACTAGCTCAATCTGAAGAGCATGCCGCAGCCTTTGGTTTGCGGGCAGAGCCGTCTCCCGCCCCTACACGTGAACTCAGCGGTGGCGAGACGCTACAATTAGGAGAGCTGTCAATACGAGTGATTCACACTCCGGGGCATTCACCTGGCGGAATCTGCCTCTATGTTGAGGATCATCTTATCGTCGGGGATACGTTGTTTGCTGGCTCAATTGGACGCACTGACCTGCCGGGTGGTAATCATCAACTGTTGATCAGTCGGATTAAGGAAAAATTGTTGCCTTTGCCGGAAACAACCAGAGTTTATCCCGGTCACGGGCCGACGACGACTATAGGTCAGGAAAAGCTGTATAATCCGTTTTTAAGCTGAGGAGCAAAGTATGTTGCAGGGCAAAAGTATTGTTCTCGGAGTCAGTGGCGGGATTGCTGTTTATAAAGCAGTTGAACTGTTGCGGCTGTTGGTCAAGGCGGG
>JASJGU010000241.1:0-4904 GCA_033791385.1 Desulfuromusa sp. | reverse complement strand
TCGATAGGCCCTTCGAAACGATCTTCAGCCCTGTTAGCACTATCCCAGAATACAGCACCTGGAATATGGGCAGCATCATAAGCAGCACCACTGGAAACATTCACGATCACCACTCGCTCACTCCCGAGAGGTGCGTTTACTAGATCTTCCCAAGCCATCAAAGTGTCCGCGTCAATCAAAACGTTGGGAGTATCGGTTAAGACAGGCGGAGCAAAAGGTGACATGCCAGCCGCTGCGGCAGCTTCATCTGCTGCTTCAAGCTGAGTTTGAACGGTATCGCTGTCATTAGCAGAATTATTGCCTGTGAAAGGGGCGGGCTGTGGAACTTCTGGCGCCACTAACTGGGCAAAGTTGATTGAACCCGGCACAGATGGTGCTGGAGTTTCGAAGAGGTTATAGGTCAGGGTTACCGGATCCATATACTGATCAATCGCCCAAGATGAGCCGAGAGGCAATTGGCCACCAGCTTCAGGATAATCAGAATACTTACCTGTCTGACTCCAGGAACCGTCATGTAACTGAACATCGGCATCAAGTATCGCATCGATGGCAAAGAACAGCGGAGTTGCGGAGTAACCGGAGGTGCAGTATACGGTAACTTTTTTGCCAGCATCCCAGCCTTTTGCAGTGAACAAGGCTTCGATCTCGGCAGCCGTTTTGAATTTTCCGGCGTCGAACAGTTCACTCTGGCTCAGGAACTGGCCACCCTCGGGATGACCATCAAAAACCACTTTACCACCACTCAGTAGGCCTGAGGTGGCGTTAGTACCCAGGTAATAAGAATCACCGCGGGCGTCGAAAACGATATCGGTTGTCGAAGTTGTTAGATCCGTTTTGATGATTTCAATCAACTCGCTAATTGAGGCACGCAGGTCATCATTGATAGAGTCCAGATTCCTAACACTGTAAGTTGAAGGTGTCGGGGTAGGAGCGTCATCAGCAGCGGTCATATGACCTGGATACTCAGCAGCAAAGGCAGCATTGCCTCCATTAAGGAGCTTAAGCTGCTCTTTCGGGAAACCCCAGTAGCGGAAAGTCCAGTAAGCCCGAGTTGCCAGGTAAGCAGAACCACCGGTGCTAAAGACGATGGTTGTATCTTCATCAATGCCAAGACGCTGAATTGCGGAATCCATTTGTGCACCAGTCGCAACCAGAGGAGCTGCGTTGGCAACACCCTCAAAGCGGGTTGCGGTTAAGTCAGCACCTTCCAGACGACAGGCCCCCGAGATTCGATCGGAGTCGGCAGGTGAGCGGAAGTCAAGAATAACGACTTTTTCGCCATAGCCGGTTTCATTCCCAACCAGACCATCGTCCATCCAGGACTTAAGAGTCGCAGACTCAATTAGCACATTCGTCGCAGAACCACCGACAGCAGCACTGTTAGTTTCTGTCGGGGTGTCGTAGCTGCTTCCACCTCCATCACAACCCCAGAGCATAAACGCTGCAACCACTACAAACAGCAGCTGTACGCTTGTCTTCCAAGAACTTTTCTTGACCTCTCGAAACATAATTTCTCCTTTGGCAGTTACAGGTTTACTTACCTGCGTGTTAACTCATCTTTATGGTTATAAAAATCAAACACAAGAAAGAACGATTACTCTTTCCAGATAAAATTAAAGGTAAATTACAGAGATTTTTTGGAGAGATCAAGGGGTAATTTTATTAAAGTTACAGGTCGACTGATAAACTGATTATTCTATAAATAACAGATAGTTATGTTAAAATTCATATTCGATATGTTTGGATATTCATAGAATTAGATTAAGTCATATTGACACGCTGACCACGCCTAAACCATATCTGCGATAAAAAATGTTCGTTGTTTTTTTAATTAACGCGGGTTGAACTCTGATTTTCTTATGAAATGCCGTGAAAAGCTGGGGAGAGTGATGAATGTTTCTTACTTTGGTAGTGGCCCAGCAGAAATACTGGACCAGGCATTTTCGATCAGTTCGGCGGCAATAACTTGAAGTGGTTGTTTGATGACTCCCTGCAAGCGGAGGTCAACTGCACGAAGAATGATTCCAGTGTAAGAAATTGCAGTAACCAGGGGATCCCCTGATTTGATTTCACCGGCCGTAATCCCACGACTGACAATTAGCTGCACCTCAGTGAAAGCACCGCTCGAGCATAAAGGGATAAGTATCTTCGAGCGAATTTCTTTACGTATGGACAGCATATATTCCATCATTTCCGAATCTTCTTCAGTAATTTCAAAAACCAACTCAGCAAAAGCCTGTAATTTATCTCGAACTGTTTCTCTGCCTGATAAGCGTTCAGAAAATAGCTCCATAAATTGCTCCAGAGTTTTCTGATAAACGGTTTCGGCTAATTTTTCTTTATTACCGAAATGGAGGTATATAGCTCCGACGCTGACGCCTGACTCTTTAACGATTTGCGGTATGGCGACACCGCAATAGCCTTTTTCGACAAACAGCTTACGAGCAGCCAGGATGACTAGATCAATTTTCTTTTGAGGATTTATGTTGCGTTTACTCATTGAAGATACCTGCAGAAAAAATTTTAGATGAAAAAGCTATTTAATTATTTAATGCTACATCTGATAAATTTGCATGGACGCTATCACCGTAATTTGATTCTGTCAACTTGGCTATTTAGTCAGTAGGGGCAAATGACTCTCAGATTTAGAGCTTTTTTTTCCACGGGGCTCAAGGTATGCTGAGTAATTTACAGTTATCAACTCACGTAGCCCAAGATAGATTTATCGTTTATAAAACAGGGACTTGCAGGGAAATACAGGGGTATAGATGTACGCTGAATATTTTGGGCTCAATGAAAAGCCATTTTCTATTGCGCCGGATCCCAACTACCTTTACATGAGTGAAAGTCATCAGGAAGCGCTGGCTCATCTTCTTTACGGGTTGCAAACCGAGGGTGGATTTGTCCTTCTCACCGGTGAGGTCGGTACTGGTAAAACGACACTCTGCAAATGTATGTTCCAACAGGCCCCACCTGAAATTAATTTTGCCTTCATCATTAACCCTAAAATTTCGGCCTTTGAACTGCTCGAGACTGTTTGTGATGAACTGTCGATCAAAAAAACTGAACAAGCCTCTAAAAAACAGATGATCGATGGGATAAATAAACACCTGCTTAAAATTAACGAGCAAGGAAAGAAGACAGTCATCGTCATTGATGAAGCACAAAATCTGACGGCTGATGTGCTTGAACAGTTACGCCTGTTAACAAACCTGGAAACAAGCCGGCATAAATTGCTCCAGATTGTTTTGCTTGGACAGCCTGAACTCAGGGAATTGATCCGCAGACCGCAATTGAGTCAGTTGTCTCAGCGCATTACCGCTCGCTATCACCTGGGTCCGTTGAGTGAGGAAGATACAACTCTCTACATTTTGCACCGCATCAATATTGCTGGCGGGGAGCGGGTTCTCTTTACTGATAGCGCTAACAAATTGATCTATAAGTTAACCGGCGGGGTTCCCCGTTTGATCAATCTGCTGTGTGACCGAGCATTGCTTGGCGCCTATACGGAGTTGGAAGAACAGGTTACCCCAGGGGTTGTTAGGCAGGCGAACAAAGAAATCTTTGACTTACAACTAAAAAATCACAAATCAAAGTGGCTGCTTGCGGCGACATTTTTATCAGTGATAGTTGCTATCGTTTTTGCATTATCTATTTTCCCCAGACCTGGGATCAATTTGCCTCTGGTGCAAAGTGCTGTAGAGCCGGAGGTGAATCAGGCATCGATTGCTCAAACAGAAGAACCCGCTCAGTCTTCACTTCCAGTTGATGAGAAAAAAACAGATCTGGAAGCGTTGCCTGCACTATGGCCCGATAAGCTGGGTTTTGGGAATAGTTTCGACAGCGTTTTTGCTCAACTTGCTGCACTCTGGATGCTTGACTACAGCGGCGGAACAAGCGAACCTTGTATTTTTGCAAATGATCATGGTCTTAGATGTCTTAAAAAAAATGGCAGCTTTGAGAGGGTGAAAAATTTAAACCGACCCGTTATTTTAACTCTTTATGATGATCAAGGACTTCCATTTTATACCCTGTTATCACGATTAAACGGTCATAGCGCTTTATTTCTGGTTGCTGAAAAACAGATTGAGCTTGATATCGACGTTTTGGAAAATCGTTGGTTCGGCGAGTATTTCCTTTTGTGGCAAGCTCCGGCAGTTTTTTCCGGGTTACTTTTCCCCGGCCAGCAGTCCGGGATGGCGGGGTGGCTGGCTGCGGCGCTTGAACGGCATGGGCTCTATCAGGTTAAAGGGACAGAGAAAGTACTGGAAGGATCTCTTCTTGGGGCGCTAAAACGGTTTCAATTCATGTCCAACCTGACGCCCGATGGTGTTTTGGGAGTGCAAACCATCATTCAACTTAACCGGGCCATTAACACACCAGGCCCAAGACTGTTTGAGGGAGAAGCCGGCTGATGTCTTTTATCCTCAATGCACTTAAAAAAGCTGAAAACAAGGGCTTCGAGAAGGAAAATATAAAAATAAAAAAACAGGTTCTGATCCTGAGGCGGCAGGCAAGGGGGAAAAAAATAAAAATTTGTTCCCTGATAGCGATATTGTTAGGAAGCTTGCTTGTCGGGTGGTTTTTAGGTCATTTTCAATATAATCAATCGAAAAATGCTGCTGACTTGATCATAGTTCATCGCCCTTTAGTTGACAAAAACGAATTGCGGGAGAGCAATGACTCTCTTTCAGAAAAACATGCACGGGTCGATCATGCAAAAAAAACTGGGGAGCTCGTGTCCAGCTATAACTCCCATGATGGCGTCGAGGATAAAGAAATAGAAAAACTTGAATATAAAATCGAGGAAGTCAATCCACCTATCCCAGTAAGGACAGTGACAGTCCCAGTGGAAATACAGATAGAAGAAGCTGCACAAAAAACTTCGGAGCAGGCAGAAACAA
>JASJGU010000240.1:0-4268 GCA_033791385.1 Desulfuromusa sp. | reverse complement strand
ACAGGAACCTGACTCTGGATTTCCCCAGGACCGGTAGCACAACCCCAAAGAAAATGTGCATCCTTGTGTTCAGCAGGCTTCAGTAACTTCATCCCTTCGTTGAAAATGTGAGATGCTGCTACAGAGTTATTATATTGGATCCCGGGAAGAACGAATGTCTCAATAACTGGAAAGCGACCTCGGGTAAGCGGGTAAGCGACCACTGCCATATCAGAAACACCCTGGACCACACCTTCGTATGCTTGGGTCGCCTTGGACAAGGTCCCACCAGGATAGACGACAACTTCAACCTGTCCACCTGTTGCCTGATCAAGGTAGGCATTCCATTGGGGGACAATATCCTTCACAAAGCCCATATTAGCGCCCCACATGACAGACAAGGACAGTTCAATTTTTTTGCTCTTCGCTTCTGCTTGCCCTGGCAGAATCATCAAACTTACAACAAACGCTAATAAACACATTACACATAGATTTTTAAACACATCTTTAAACTTCAGAAATTTCATAATAGTTCCTCCCGGTAGAATTAATTTATACTTGACAACGATTACCTTTCAATCAAGCACTTCTAAAACCTCCATCTCTATCCAAGTCTACAATTGTATTTTTTTGCATACCTCCCTTAAGTCTCAATAGTCACGTAAATATTCATTCAAATAGTAGTGCTCTACTTTTGGTAATGAGCACCTTCGTCTAGAAATTTCCAAAAGTCCCTTAATTTCTGAGGTTCGCAAATAAAACCGCCCTAACATCAATCGGCAATTAGCCAAGGATGAGATTCGGCAAAAAAGTTGCAATCGAAGGAAACATAATGACAAGCACACAGGCTAGGAGTCCAGCAAACAGAAATGGCGTAACTCCTCTAAAGATAGTCTCTATCGGTATATTCTTCGCAACTCCTTTAACAACATAGACATTGATTCCGACCGGAGGAGTAATGACGCCAACGGCAGAAACCATCAATATCATCACCCCAAACCAGATAGGATCATTTCCAAGCCGATCCACCACGACAGGATAAAAAATTGGAATGGTGAGGAGAATACAGGGGATAGTGTCAAGAAAAGTACCAAGGATTAGATAGATGGCCATAACTATAAGCAGAATGACAAAGTTGGGCAAGTCCAGGTTGCCGACAGCTGTAGCTAATTTAAATGGAATCCGGCTTACAGCAATGAGATGACTGAAAAGCGTTGCCCCAGCTATTAAAAACATGATCATAGCAGTCGTGCGGGTCGTGTCTCTCAGAGCTTTGGCAATACCTGACCAGGATATTTGTTTTCGGCAAACAGTGACAACCAGGCAGCCCATAGCGCCAATAGCCCCTGCTTCAGTCGGAGTGAACCATCCAGCAAAAAGACCGCCCAGAGAGAGCATAAAAATCAGAGCAACCTCAATCAAGCCACCCGATAGTTTTTCTTCTGCATCTTGGTCTTCTACAATACATTCCTGCTTAGGAGCCAATTCCGGGTTTCGCTTTACAAGGATCCAGATCGTGATCATATGGAATGCTGCCAACAGTAAACCGGGGATAATTCCGGCGAGAAAAAGTCTTGATACCGACTGTTCGGTTGCTGTTCCGTAGATGATAAAGATAACGCTCGGTGGTATCATCATACCAATAGCACCAGCCGCAGCAATACTTCCCGTTGTTAACGTGTTACCGTACTTAAATCTCCTCATCTCCGGGATAGAGATTGAACCAATTGTTGCTGTAGTTGCCGGACAAGATCCGCACACAGCACCAAAAATTGTACATGCAAGCACACTGGACATAGCGAGGCCGCCGGGTACATTTTTGAGCAGGCGGTGAGCAACTCCGTAGAGCTTTTCTCCAAGGCGGGCATGATAGGCAATAAATCCCATCAGCACGAACATAGCAACAACGCTCAACGTATATGAGCTGAATACGCTATAAAAGTCCGAAGCAATCAATCTCAGTGCTGCATTCGGGTTAACAATCGAAGCAAAACCACAGACCCCGACAAGACCGAGTGCTATAGCGATGGGCATCCGACATAACATGAGAATAAGGAATGCCACGACCGAAATAATTCCTATAACTAAAGCACTCATGGTTAACGCTTCCTCCCAAACAATTCAAAAGTTCTTATTAAGGCCACCAGGAAATAAACAAAAACACCGAGTGCAATGATATAAACAAAGGGATAGTATCCAATCCCCATAGTCGGGGTAACAAGTCCGTTCTGTCTAACTGATTCGCCATATTTAAATATCATCAAAGATGATATCCCTAGAAAAATAATCGTCAAGATATTGACAATAAAGGCAACCACATTCTGGAACTTTTGCGGAAACTTTTCCAGGATGAAGTCGATTGATATGTGTTCGTCCAATATGGCGCAATATGAAATTGTCAGACCAACAGCCACAGCATAAAAAACTTCAACAATCTCAACTGTCCCGATAAATGGCTTACTGAATAATGTTCGCATTATGACATTGAAAACGACAACCAGCATAAGAGCAAATAGAAAATAGCCACCTATCAAATCGAGAAACTTACTAAGACTTGTTACTTTGTTTTTAAATCCGGCCATTTCCGCCATCACCTTTCATCAGTAAATTCATGTCAGCAGCCCAGATTAAATATAATCAAGAGATACAAACATTAGACTAAATATTATAGATTTCAATTCAAGATCTTGTTTGCCCAAAAGACTATGATTCCTAGTTAAGAACCCGTAGCAACAGTATCGGATCAACTCTATTTGTTGCTCCTTATGCTATGACCCCAATAGAAGGGTTAGCATATTCCAAGCTCAATGCTCAGCAGCCTAAACAGAGTATTCCCTTTCGATACTTATCTGATCTCCTGATAGTCTAATAATTTCAAGAATCATAATGTGGTATTTAGACTCACATTGTGGATCTTGCGGGAATTCAACTTAATTGTCAATATAAAACTATGTTATCAGGTGTAAATTATTCTTCCCAGATCAGCACGAATCATCTCTGGACACATCAGCAGCGGCACGGGTCCGAATGCAAGACAGGAGCTAAACTTATTCGAGTAACTAGCATTAAGTATTGGATATCAATGTGCGGACAACTCCGCTTTTTTGCGGATTTATTACAAGGGAAATGCTCAGAAAGAAAGGTTCTTAGGAGGGAGCGAATAATCACCGTGGACGCATTGCTTAAATTCAATACCCTCCACGACGGAAGGACAGGTCATGCCATCAGAAAAGCTGCAATGCGGCTGACTATTTCTTGATCAAAACCGCATGGTGCATAAACGAGTCACCAAATAAAATAAGGCTCCCCCCTTATGGGAAAGCCTTATCAACACCCTGCATTGTAAACTCTTAGAGTGTTATAAATTGAGCCGTTACTAATATAACGACAGCAACGGCTCAATTCATCATCGGATATTTAGCTATTAGATAAAACCGATTATCGGCTAAAAACGAAAGTCCAGATTAGCACGAGTATAGAACATATCATCATCATCGCCACCTGGGAGAGTTTCATCATACATCACATAGGCAGTGATAATTCCGACACTGAAGCCATCCAAGGCTCCGGAGAACTTGTATTTCAAACCTAAATCGATTTCAGCAATATCGTCCATAGCTGAATTCTCGTCGTTCTTGTACAACATAAGAGCCAGGCTAGTCTTTAACCCATTTTGGAAACCATAATCACCCGCAAGTTTAAGAGCTTGTAGTCCTGCAAAGACTGGCTCCAACGCGAGGCTCTGGGTGTACGCATAAGATGGTCTATGGCCATATACACCAGGAAAGTCTTCATCGTCATCAACCTTCGTATAGGCTGCACTTAAACCAAAACCGGCCAGCTTGGTTTTAACTTGCACACCATAAAATCCGCTATCGTCTCTCTCATCATAATCGACCCCAGCGTATTGTGCCATCACAGTGAATGGCGTCTTAGTGGCAAAAGCATAGATCGCTTCGAGATAATAGGTGTCGTAAGCCTCTCCGGTTGGTGAAGGGAAATCACCATTAGTGTTCGCAAAGGGGGGTGGCACATTTGTCAGATTTTGATCGTCAAAGTCCTCATCGGTGGTCATGTATTGACCGACCAGGGTCAGGTTCTCGACGCTGTTGTTTTTAAGGTAAAGGGAAAAGAGCGGATCGCTTAAATGAACGGCAATATCATCAGATGACCCATTGGCTGACCTTGGGACCCACTCATTCATTGCGATGAGTTTGATTTCAGTATCGGGAATTGCCTTGATTGTCACGACAGCAGCATCGGCAGAGTCCCAACCAGGAAATGGTCCT
>JASJGU010000239.1:0-2757 GCA_033791385.1 Desulfuromusa sp. | reverse complement strand
CCTTTAAAGCCTTAAAAAACAAATTGGTAATCTATATGGTCGGGAGAGCTGGGATAGGTATATCCTATTTCTAGAATCGAAAAAAAGAAATATACTTGCAGATTGGCTATAGGGGGGAAAACGACTGGATTTTTTGGCAGGGCCCTCTCGCTCCCAAACTGCATGGTACAAGCGCCGTTTGGGAACAAGATTTTTAGAGCAGCAACTATTCAAGTTTATAGCTTGATACCAGTTTGTCGAGGGATTGTGCCAAGGAGTTGAGAGAGTTGGAGTTCTCATCGACCTGCTGGGCATTGTCGTTCATGGCTCTACTAGAATTGTTTATCTCTGCGATCTGTTGTGCTACCATTTGTGAGACATTTGCACTTTCCGTCACATTATTATTGACCTCATGGATGGCCATAGAAATTTGCGCTACATTCTGAGAAATTTCCCTGGCCGTCACTGACTGTTCTTCCACGGCGGTTGCGATGGTGTTGACAATTTCACTGTTTTCTCCCACCACATTTCCGATATTGGCAATGACGGCAACGGTTGCCTTGGTGGTTGTTTGGATGGAGGCTATCCGGTCTTTTATTTGATCGGTTGCTTGAGCAGTCTGTTTGGCGAGATCCTTTATCTCATTGGCTACGACAGCAAAACCTTTCCCTGCATCGCCGGCACGTGCGGCCTCGATGGTCGCGTTTAAGGCAAGAAGATCAACCTGTTGAGATATATCCGTTATTGTTTGCAGGACCTTGGTAATTTCCATAGCTGCAGTGCCGAGTTCATCAACGCTTACCGAGGCGTTGGTCGACTGGGTGACAGCATTATCGGTGACCATTCGAGCTTTTTCCGATGTTTCTGCTATCTCATTGATGGTGGAAGTCATCTCTTCGATAGCTGAGGCAACAGCGTTAACGTTGGCAGCAGCATCTTCCATAGACGTGGACACAATATTCATATTTGTCGACATCTCTTCAACAGCCGAGGCTGCGGTGTTCGATTGATTTAAAGTGTCCTCGGCAACGAGAGATAGGCCAGAAGATATTTTGCCAAGTTCACTAGATGAGTCGTTTATAGCAACGGACTCTTTGGCAATGTAGCCGATCATTCCCTGGAGTTTATCGGCAAAGGTGTTAAACGACGTGGCCATGTCGCCAAGTTCATCTTTACTCTTCACACTCAGTCGGGCGGTGAGATCACCTTCGCCCTCCGAGATATCACGAAAAAATGCATCTGCTTCGCGAATCGGTTTGGAGATACGGGTTGCCAGAAAACTGATCAGCACACCCACCACAAGTATCATTGCTGTAACAATCGAGGCTATCAGTATTTTCTGCTGACTGATAATGGCGTAGATCCCCTTTTCCTGAACAGCCATGGCCTTATCAATATCGTCAACGTAAATTCCTGTGCCGACTATCCAGCCCCATTCCTTAAACAGCTGCACATATGAGAGCTTGGCTGCCGGCTGATCTTCACCGGGTTTTGGCCATAAGTAGTCAACAAAACCTTGGCCGTTTTCTTCGCAGGTTTGCACCATTTCCTGGAAGAGGGCTTTCCCTTCTGGATCGCGAAAGTCTTTCATGGATGTACCGTTTAGAGACGGTTTAATGGGATGCATGACCATCTTGAGATCGGTGTCGATAATAAAAAAATAATCCTTGCCGTCAGGGCCGAATCTGAGATTGCTAATCTGCAACCTGGCCTCTTCCATGAATCGCTTTTCGGCAGTTTCGAGGTACACGCCAGTGCCGATGACCCAGTTCCAGGGTTTGAACAGTCGCACAAATGACAGCTTGGACACTGGTTTTTCTTCACCAGGCTTTGACCACATGTAATCAACAAAGCCCTGGCCGTCTTCCTGACATACTTTGACCATTTCGGCGAAGAGATGTTTGCCGTTAGGGTCTTGGAATTTGGCAAGGTTTTTCCCGTCCAGGGCTGGCTTTATCGGATGCATGATCATTGTTGATTGCATGTCGTTTACCCACAGATAATTATTTCCGGCGTAACGCATGCTTTTGATTATCTTCAGCGCCTGCTCTTTCTTGTCCTGGCTGGAAGGACCGTGCTCGTCATAGATTGACTGGATTGTAGAGAAAGCAAGATTGACGACTGATTGCAGTTCATTTTCATAAGCCTTGGCGATTTTTTGGGTATCGTGGGCAGTCTGGTATTGTGATGAGAGAATCTCAAAAGTGTTGCGAACAAGATCCGTCAGCTTTTCCTTTTTGTCGGAGAGCATTATTGAATGGATGATTTTAAGGCTCTGTTCCCCCTGTTTTTCAATGGAATTAATACTCAGAAAGAGAAGGACTAGTCCAAAGATGAGGAAAAATGGCAGTGTTACAACAAGAATTTTCTTGGTAATGGACATGCATGTTCCTTTGCCTGAAATTTTTTGATGTATGCCATGCCCGACCACAATCTACCAAAAGGTTGCGCAACAGGTGTTGAACGACAGACATTGCATCAATTTTATTTAATTTCATCACAAATGATATGAAACATCAAGGAGCGGGCGAAAAAAATGTCGTAATATTAGGAATTAGTGAGGGAAATGCTTGCCAGGGATGTGGGAAAAAACCTGCCGAGGGGAGAGAACAGCGACGAAAAAGTGTGTCCTTACTTTTGTTGAAGCTGTTGAATGATCAATTCAAGATCTTCCGGCCGATCAACACCGAATCCCTGGTAATCGGTCAGAACAACATAGATACTGATACCAGCTTCAAGGAGACGCAATTGTTCGAGCTTTTCTATCTGTTCAAGAGG
>JASJGU010000238.1:0-3155 GCA_033791385.1 Desulfuromusa sp. | reverse complement strand
ATACCAGGTGGATTAAATAACAGGCGGGTAGGCGTCAGTGTTGATAAATGTCACTGGATCTAACAGATTCTGGTTATCAGTTTCAATCAATTCTGAGGGGGGCATTACTCGACTGAAGAATGCTGCATTTGCTGCATTCGTCAGTCGAGTTTTTAAAGTTATAAGAAATTACTGCCCTGCTGCCCGAACAGCTTCTAATTGATTGATAATATTGTCAACGTTAAAGCTACCCGGTGCCTGGCGCTGTGGAAAATCCAGGAAGGTTTTCAAAAAATCCGTCGCGATAATAGCCGCTCCACTCAGCACATACATGCGTTTGGTCGACCACAGGCCCCAACCGATGGATTCGTGCATTGCACGCTCAAATGGGTCGGCACGAAGATCCACGAGGGAAGGCCATCCAAGCTCGGTATAGGGGTTTTTCCACACGTCAAATCCATGTGCTTCCTGGACCATGAAATGTACCTTGTAGTCATTGTGTCGTACAGCGGCGAGTTTACCGATATCGGTAAAGTAATAAATCTCTTTTCTTGGTCCGGCACCTTCGCCGCCACTCTTAAAGTAGTCAAGCATATTGTAGCCATCAAGATGGACCTTAAATTCTTTGTCTCCAGCTTTGGTACCGTTCAACAATTCTTCTTTAACGTTGTCTGCGCCTGCCGCTGCCAGGAGTGTCGGCATCCAGTCCATATGCGAGACAATGCCATTGACTATTTTACCAGCTGGTATTGTCCCAGGCCAGCGAACTACCGCTGGAACCCGAAAACCACCCTCCCAGGTTGTTGCTTTCTCACCATGAAATGGAGTGGTACCACCGTCAGGCCAGGTAAAAACTTCTGCACCATTGTCAGTTGAATAGACGACAATGGTTTCCTCTGAGATATTGAGTTCGTCGAGAAGATCTAAAAGCTCGCCGACATGTCCGTCATGTTCGACCATGCCATCTGGGTAAATACCATGTCCTGTCACGCCTTTCGATTCTTCTTTAAGATGTGTGAAGACATGCATTCGAGTTGCGTTGAACCAGACAAAGAATGGTTTATCGTCTTTAATCGCGCGGGTTATAAAATCTTTTATGGCATCAAGGAACTCACCATCAACGGTTTCCATTCGCTTCTGGGTCAGCGGTCCGGTATCTTCACAAGACTGCTTGCCCCAGGCTCCAAAACGTGGAACTTCGGTTTTATCATCGGTTTCGGTGGCAACACATTTGAATACACCTCGGGGAGATATTTTTTCGCCGAGTTCACCGGTTGGGAAATCTGGTAATTCCGGTTCTTCTTCAATATTCAGGTGATAAAGGTTACCGTAAAATTCATCAAAGCCGTGAACGGTAGGAAAGAATTCGTTTCGATCGCCAAGATGGTTTTTACCAAACTGGCCTGTTACATAGCCAAGTGGCTTAAGCATATCAGCAATTGTGGGGTCTTCTTTCTGAAGACCTTGTGCAGCGCCAGGCATACCAACTTTTGTTAAACCGGTCCTAACCGGATGCTGGCCGGTTATGAACGCTGCTCGCCCGGCAGTGCAACTCTGCTCACCATAGTAATCAGTAAAGCTCAGTCCTTCACTGGCAATACGATCAATGTTTGGAGTTTCATATCCCATCATCCCGCGGTTGTTATGACTAACATTCCAATAGCCCACATCATCACCCCATATAACAAGGATGTTCGGTTTTTTTGCAGCGTAGGCAACAGTACTCGCAAGACAACCAACTGACAACGCCAGTACGGCTGAGACGAGTGTCTTGCGAAAAGGTAGTTTTTTCATATGTAATCCTCCATCTAAAAAAGTGGTATGCGTCTTGAGCTTTTCTTCAAGTCAAGAGACATTGTTCATCTTTACTCGTTTTACAACCAGATTCTTCTTGGATATTTGCTTATACGGCCAGAGGTGAGTCATATCTACACTCATTTCCACGTGAAGCTTCAGTGCTGAACGCCATGCTTAATACCCCGATACTTTTTTGCTGTATCATCTCGGGCACTTTAAGCAACAAATAAGCAACACACAATTGCATTTTAGGCTTAATAATGATACCTTTTGTGCATAATGATTAAATACCAACAAATTATCTATGCACTTGCTCTGTTGAGGCATGGCAAATTCCGGAGAGCAGCCGAAGCAGAAAATATTTCTCAGCCTGCTTTTTCGAGGAGCATAGCGAATCTTGAAGATTCTCTTGGCGTAAAACTGTTCAACCGACAACGAGGCAAGGTTACCCCAACTCCATATGGGGAATTATTTAAAAGGCATAGCGAATTAATCCTGGCAGCAACTCACGAACTCGAACGTGACATTATCCTCTTCAAAGAGCTGGGTGCAGGAGAGTTCTCGGTTGCTTTTGCTCCTTATCCAGCAGAGTTATCTGGCCATCGTGCTATTGGAAAACTAATTTCAGAGCACCCAAAAATAAGATGTAAAGTCACATCATCGGACTGGTATGAAGTTGAGAAGCTCGTCGTTGAACGGAAGGTCGATCTTGGCTTTTCAGAGCTGAGTGAAGCGGTCAATAATGACAACTTAGAGACAGAAGTCATAGGACAACACCAATTTGCCTTCTTCTGTCGCACCGGTCACCCTTTGTTAGAAAAAGGAAGGGTAACCAAAAAAGATTTTTTCAATTATCCATTAGTGCTCATAAAACTTCCCATCCGCATCGCCCCCCATTTCCCTGGTGAACTGTTTCCAGAAAAAAACACTAGGAACATGCTACCATCAATAGAGATCCAGGATCTCTATCAATCAAGGCAGATCATTTCTGAAAGTAATGCCTTCAGTGCTGCCGCGCCATTTCAGATCAGGCGTGAACTTGAAGCTGGTGAATTTAGCATTATCCCGTTTTACGAACCATGGATGACCCTGAAATATGGCTTTATGCGTGAGCGCGGTCGAATGCTATCTCCTGCTGCCAGTAAATTTATGACACTTGTAAAGGAAATTGAGCTTCAAGTCTCAATCGAGAACAAGAAATTAGTTGAGAAGTTTATAGCTGCTAGATAAGGAATTACTTGCGAGACATAGTGATTGGTTCGCCACGGCAATCCTGACCCTGTCTTTGTCATCAAATTATTATAACGTTTGCATCCCAGATGTTATGATAACTGGAGTTAATCCATCAGGCCAAGCCATAGGTTGCTGCCCGGATACTT
>JASJGU010000237.1:0-3620 GCA_033791385.1 Desulfuromusa sp. | reverse complement strand
TGCCATTCGGTACTGACCCCCTACCTTGGACCAGCGCCGCGGGGCGGGTAATAAAATCGTGCGGCTCTAGCACCACGTGCGTGGTGCCGTCGCGGTATGGCGTCTTGAGCCGGTAGCACACCCACCCGCGGGGGGGTCAGTGGCACACTGAGTAACCTGATTGATTAATAGACAGGAAGCGCTCAAGAGCGGCCATACTCGAGGTCAAGTTCCAAACGTTCCATGTCTCGCAGTAATGTTTTTCTCTCTATTCAGGATATGCCGAATGCGGGATGCCTGGGTATTCATTCCACGAATTGACAAAATAATGGTGATTCTACCTTCGGTTGCGTCTGTGATTCCTTTGGTAGTATCGCTGACTCCGAAGTAGTATGTTCGCGTGAGAGGATAGAATGACTGCTTGAGAAGGGATATTTATGGCTGAGACAACGTCTCCCAAAAAAAAGACCGCCGCCAAAAAGGCCCCGCCCAACCCTGCTGCCAAGTCGAAGCTGGCGCCAGCTAGTTTCCCTATCGTTGGCATCGGTGCTTCGGCCGGCGGATTGGAGGCATTCGAGTCTTTCTTCAATGCCATGCCTGCGGACAGTGGCATGGCATTTATCTTGGTGGCACACCTGGATCCCTCTCACGTCAGCCTTCTACCCGAATTATTGCAGAAGGCGACCAAAATGCCGGTTTGCCATATCAAGGACGGCACCGTAGTCAAGCCGAACAATGTCTATGTGATTCCGCCAAACAACGAACTGCACATCCTGCAGGGTAGGCTGCAACTAATGGAACTCAGCCAACCACGTGGCGCCAAACTGCCAATCGACTCCTTTTTTCGCTCCTTGGCCGAAGACCAGGGTTCCAACGCGGTCTGCATCATTCTTTCTGGTACCGGCACCGACGGCACGCTGGGACTCAAAGCGATTAAGGGCGAGGTTGGAATGGTGATGGTCCAGGACGAGCAGTCGGCCAAGTACGATGGCATGCCGCGCAGCGCTATAGCGACAGGCCAGGTAGATTTCGTTCTGCCCGTCAGTGAGATGCCGGAGCAATTGATCAACTACACCAAAGGGGTGACAAATATAACAGGCCGTCGACTAGCCCCCACAAAGGAGGATATGCCCGACGCCTTGCAGAAAATTTTCATCATTCTGCGCAGGCACACCGGCCATGACTTTTCACTCTACAAAATGAATACGATCTGCCGGCGGATCGAGCGTCGCATGAATCTGCGCCATATAGAAGAAATCACGGATTATGTAAGCTACTTACGCGAGAACGCTCTTGAGGCGAACATCCTGTTCAGGGAATTGCTGATCGGTGTCACCAATTTCTTTCGCGACCCTGACGCTTTCAAGTCACTGCAGAAATTGCTGCAGCAGTTGTTGGAGAGTAAACCGGACCATTATACGCTGCGCGTATGGGTGGCCGGCTGCAGCAGCGGCGAAGAGGCTTACTCTGTCGCCATGCTGCTGCGAGAGTGTATGGACGAAACCCAACGTCAATTTAATATTCAGATCTTCGGCACCGATATCGATCCGGAAGCGATAGCGCTGGCCCGCGCCGGGCTCTATCCGCCGAGCATTCTGGCAGACGTTGGTCCAGAGCGTCTGAAACGTCACTTTACCAAAGAGGATGACGGCCGGTATCGGATTAACATGTCGATCCGCGAGGCACTGGTTTTCGCTCAGCAGAACATCATAAAAGACCCGCCGTTTACCAAACTGGACCTTGTCTGCTGCCGCAACCTGTTGATCTACCTCGGTCCGGAGTTGCAGAGCAAGTTACTGCCGACATTTCATTACACTCTGAATCCCGGTGGTCTTTTGTTCCTCGGTTCTTCGGAGAGCGTTGGTCAGCATGCAGATCTGTTTAAAACCGAACACAAGAAATGGAAGATTTTCCGGCGCAAAGTGACAAGCGACAGCCACCATCCTCATTTCGACTTGTCGTCGCCACTGCTTGGCGATAAAAATGCCGATGAAACAACCGGGGAGATCAACATTAAGCAAGCAGAAGAACCCAGCACCTTGCAGCTCATTGAGACCATTCTCCATGAGAGCGATACACCACCCTGCGCGATCATCAATGATGCGTGCGATATCGTCTATATCCACGGCCGCACAGGCCGCTATCTGGAACCGGCCGAAGGCAAGACCAGCGTGAATATCCTGGAAATGGCGCGATCGGGACTAAAGACGGTACTAACCACTGCTATCCATAAGGTCGGCACCGACAATCAGCAAGTTGATTTCAAAGATCTGCATGTGCAATTCAATGGCGGTTCTCTAAACCTGAACCTGACCGTTAAGCCGGTACACGGGCACGGCAGGACGAGAAACCTGATGATGGTTATGTTCCAGGAGAACAAGGCCACTGAAAAAGGGGAAATGGAGGGCAAACGCCGTACATCAAATAAAAGAGGAAATAAGAACCTGGAGGAGTTGGAACTGGAACTCCAGCACACACGAGAGAGCCTGCAGACCACCATTGAGGAGATGGAGACTGCCAATGAGGAGTTGAAATCCACTAACGAGGAGCTCCAGTCCACCAATGAAGAGCTACAGAGCACCAATGAGGAGATGGAGACCTCGAAGGAGGAATTGCAATCCCTCAACGAAGAGTCGGTGACGGTCAATGCCGAGCTGCAGAATCGCATTGACCAGCTGTCCATAGCCAGTGACGACATGAAAAACCTGCTGGACAGCACGGAAATCGCCACTATTTTCCTCGACACTGATTTGTGCATCCGCCTCTTCACACCGACGGCTGCCAGCATCATCCCACTGTCCGCAATGGATACCGGCCGCCCCATCCAACACTTTGCCTCTACCCTGATTGACATAGATCTGAAGAATTATTCGGAACAAGTGCTCGATACCCTGTCTGTAAAGGAGGTTGAGGTACAGAGCAACGAGGGACGTAGCTTCTACATGCGGGTACGCCCCTACCGTACGGTGGCCAACGTCATCGACGGCGTGGTGTTAACCTTTGACGATGTCACCGAGCACAGGCTGCATGAGCTGGCCTTGCAGGAAAGCGAGACAAAATACCGGTTGTTGGTAAAGAACTCGCCTTACGGTATCCATGAAATCGATCTTGAAGGCCGTTTCACATCGATAAATCCTGCTGGCTTACGCATGTTGAATGTTGAGACTGAGGATAAAATAATAGGAACACTCTATTTGAATGCAGCCAGCAAGGGAGACAAGAAAAGAATCAGCAATCTGCTCCAAAAGGCGATCGAAGGTCAATTTTCAGAGTTTGTGTTTGATAGTGTAAACGGGAGTGTTTATCAGTCTTTGTTCTTTCCCATCACCGGCCCGGAGAATGCTGTCATCAGATTGATGGGCTTGACCCTCGACATCTCGGAGCGCACGCAACTGGAGCATGAGCGGCGGGTTCAAAGCGACCTTCTCAAATGCATCCTCGATACCCTGCCTGACGGGCTGGCCGTGAAGGAAGCGAATTCTACTTACACTTTAGCGAACAGTTCCTTTTGCCGCTTTTTGAACAAACGGGAAGAAGATATTATCGGCAAGACCGACATCGACCTTTTCCCTCGGCGTAGCGCCGAGAAATACCTGGAAATTGAAGCAGATGTAGTGCAAAGCGGCCGCAAGCATTCCGTG
>JASJGU010000236.1:0-11375 GCA_033791385.1 Desulfuromusa sp. | reverse complement strand
TATCGACTCCTTGACGTAACAAGTGCTCAAATTCACAAGCATGGTCATTTCCCTCATCCCCGGCGATCCCAAGAATATCCATAGTTAAGCGCTCGGCCAGTCTATGCCTGCGGACCGTCATCTGCGCTTCCGGACGACCTTCTTTGCGCAGACAAACCCGTTCTCCTCTGATTTCAACGTAAGATCGTTGAATCAATTCTAGCAATTCCTCCGAATCGGGATTAATTTTAAGTGATGTAAAAAGGCAGCCAACATTGTCTCCCTCAACCGTCATCACCCAAAGGGATTCCAAAATTTCTTCTGCTTTTTCTGAAAGTCTTTCCATGGTTATTCATCCTTTTCTTTCTTCTGTAAAAACCGTCCTAAAAACTTTCCTGGAGCCGGATTAGCATAACCACAATGTGGACAATGGATTTTATGACAACCACCAAAGCAGGCACCACAACTCTTTCCACCAGCAGGTGCTCCAACTAATTCTTCTATTTCCTTATGACAAAAACCACAGTTCACGCCAGTAACCCCGTTGCAAGAAGAAACCGATTAAGAAACCAGCCTGAAGAGAATGCCAGGACTGTCACAAATACAAATATCGCCATAGCAACCATAATACCACGCTCTTTTATCATCACAAGAAACTGGGCAACACAAGGGACAAAAAGAGTTAAAGTGACAGCCGCGACTGTCAATTGAGCCACGGTTAACAACCCCGATGACTGTAAATCATAGAGTCCGGCAGCACCAAAGTCGCGGCGGAAAAAACCGAATACGAATGCCGTAGTTGTTTCAACTGGCAGACCAATAGCCTTGACAACCGGTGAAAAAACATTGATGACATTCCCCAACGTTCCAGTCATCTTACCAGCCCAGAGAATCACCGAAGCAAATAGAAACAGGGGGAGAATCTCTATAAAATAACTTTGCATTCTGGTCAGGGTTTTCACCACCACATTACGCAGTTGCGGCAACCTGAGCGGAGGGATTTCCATGTAAAAAACCGGACTTTCCCCAGGCAATATCTTTGCTGACAGAAATCCAATCAACAAAAATACCAACAACAGAAACACCGTCCAGACAAGCAGGGCCTGTGGTGCGGCTGACAATAAGCCCAAGATGACCCCCAGTTGGGCACTACAAGGGATAGCCAGTGCCAATAACATCGTAGCGATAATCCGTTCACGCTTTGTCTCCAGAGTACGCGTGACCAGCGTAGCCATAGTATCGCAACCGAAACCAAGCACAATCGGGATAACTGCCCGACCTGATAGCCCAATTTTTTTAAATAATCGATCAACCAACAGTGCCAGCCGCGGGAAATAGCCGGTATCTTCCAACAGCGAAAAAATCAGGAAAAAAGTGCCGACAATCGGCAGAATCAATGCGACCGCATAGCGAATACCCAATGTCCAGAGCCCATATTCACCAGCAACCAGTTCAAACAGCCATTCAGCAGTCAGATATTTCCCCAAAAAATGAACCACTGGTGGGTTGATGTAATTTTCAAACAGACTCCCTTCGAGAAAATCAACCAAGGTTCCAGCACCAAAACCGCCGACAAACTTAAAGAGACCAAAATAAACAACCAAAAGCAAAATAGGTGTTCCAGTCAGTGGGTTCATCATCAAGCGGGAAAGTTTTTCAGAAAAAGGCTCTGTCTCATTAACGGTTTGGGTTACAACCCCTTCGAGCATTTTCTTGCAGACTTTTCGCCTTTCCATACTGATCTGTAGGTGCAAATCAGCCCTGCGCCGAAAAGAAACCTCGCGGGTTGCTTCAACCAATTGTTCATAACCAGTTCCAGTTTCTTTTTCAGTGATTAATTTTTGAATATCATCATCTTTCTGCAGTAACAGAATACTGGTGGCCCGACGGCTCAGACGATAATTTCCGTGGATCAATTTGTTAATTAAATCAATATCGCGCTCCAGATCAGGAGCATAGACAAATGGTTTATGTGGAACCATGGCGTAATCAGAAATGGCTTGACGTAATTCGGTCAAGCCAATTTTCCGCTTCATCACCGCTCCGACCACCGGAATTCCAAGGTTTTCCTGCAGCAGAGCGAGGTCAAGTTGCATCCCCAGACGCTTAGCTTCATCCATTATATTGATTACCAGAATGACAGGCAAACCCGCCTCAATTAGTTGCAGAGTCATCGGCAGCATGCGCTCAATATTTCGCGCATCAATGACATGAACCACCGCATGCGGATCTTCTTTTAAAAGAATTCTTCGGGCAACCCGCTCCTCCTCGGTAATTGGCATCATAGAATACATACCGGGGGTATCAAGAATTTCGTAGCGCCGATCTGCGATAACACAATTCCCGCGAGAGACTTCTACCGAAGTGCCCGGATAATTAGACACTGTGGTATAGGCTCCGGTGAGAGCATTAAAAACAACACTCTTACCAACGTTCGGATTCCCAACCAGAACAACTTTGGGTGACAATGCTTCCTGATCTGACATAGAATGGTAGTCTTTCTGAGAAAAAAAGGATGTTAACTCTGCTTGCCACAATCGGAACAAAGACCATAAAGTTCATGGCGATGCCTAGCAATCTTGAAGTTATACTGAACAGCAACCTGCTCCTGAAGTTTTTCTATTTGTGGCTCCGTAAACTCGATAATCAAACCACAGTTCGTACAAACAAGGTGATCGTGATGCTGATCTACAGTAAAAGGTTCAAACCGAGTTTGCCCATCACCAAAATTCAATTCGATAGCAATTCCAGATTCAGAAAACAGTTTCAAGGTCCGATGAACTGTGGCATAGCCTATTTTGGGGTGATCCTTGCGCAGCTTTAAATAGAGATCTTCAGTGGAATAGTGCGATTTGGAACGCAAAAACGCTTCGAGAATAGTCATCCTCTGGCTGGTATTTTTAAGCCCTTTACGACGAACAAATTCGTTGAATACAGCAATCCGATCCATCCAGACAACCTCCGCAGGAGATATTGAAAATGACAATCAGAAACTAAAGGAAGGGGGAGTAAAGATCAAGGAGAAACTGCTGTAACGTTGTAGATCGGACTTTTTGCGACGACATCAACCTAGAGTGGCCGGGAAAATCTGATAGAGAAATCCGGCAATACGACTGAATAGATCAAAAAACAGCAAAACGCCCGCAACCATCAACAATACACCGGTGACTATTTCGGTCAGACGGATATGCTTTTTAAACCGGTCGAAGAAACCGAGAAAAGAATGAAACAACAATCCAGAGATAAAAAATGGCAGGCCAAGACCGGTAGAATAGCTGGTTAACAGCAGCATACCTTTGCCAATCCCGCCGGAGCTACCGGCAGCAATTGCCAGGATAGCGCCTAAAATAGGCCCGATACAGGGGGTCCAACCAGCGGCAAACGCGATGCCCACCAAAAAAGTTCCGATAAAACCGGTCGGTTTATTGCGCAATTGAATCCGTTTTTCACCGAGTAATATGCCAAAATGGAACAACCCACTCAGGTGTACCCCGAATAGGAAGATCATCACCCCGCCGAATTTCTGAATAATGCCCAAGCCATCACGTAAATAGGTTTGAAATGAGGAAGAGGCAAGCCCGGCTAAGCCGCCCAGAGTGATAAAAACTGCTGAGAACCCAGCAATAAAAACCAGAGAATGAAACGCCACTGTCCAGCGTACCTTGGCACCAGCTTCAGCCTGTTTCAATTCGGCAAAGGAGAGTCCAGAAATATAGGTCAGATAGGATGGAATTAACGGCAGCACGCAGGGGGAGAAAAAAGAGAGTAACCCTGCTGAAAATGCAATCCAGATTGTAACGTCAGTACCGATTTCCATAGAATAACTCCAAAGAACCTATAATCGTCGGGCTAAAAACGATGGTTAGCCATCAACCATTCAGCAGAAAATTAATAAGCTTGAAAGTGGGGCCAGATAACCAGTCACGCCCACCAATGATTTTTTCGACAACGACACCGTTACGATCAATGATAAAACTTTCCGGAAAACGGAACACTCCATAGGCATTCTGTGCAGTATTCTCACTGTCCAGAAGGATCGGAAAACTATACGGCGTTCTTTGCAGAAATTTACCCACAACCAGCTTTCCATTCTCCTCAACATTAACTGCCAACATAACCAAACCCTGACCTTGATGATCTCGGTAAAGTTTCTCCATTGAAGGCATTTCTTCCCGGCAGGGCGGACACCAGGTTGCCCAGAAATTAAGGATAACGACCTTGCCATGAAACTGAGACAGGCTGACTTGTTCTCCTTGCATATTGGTCAAGGTGAAATCTGGGGCTACTTTTCCAACCAGGCCACCCGGAGAAACTTGTTGTACTGAAGTGGGATTATCACAACCGGGCAACAATAAGACTGTAAGAAGAAATACAATCCCGTATTTAATCATTCTAAACTGATTCATTTTTCATTCCTTTGAAATTCAACTTTGACATCATCCACTTTCCCCTGACGCAGTTAAAAACCAAAAACCCGGTGAGTATAGGCTAACTCGTACCCTTCCGGCAATGGCATTAAGGCAACCGCTTTTTTCAGCTGTTGCAACCCACGCAACAAGGTGAAATTAAGACTGTCACCTGACGTGAAGGTTAGTAGATACTGTTCAGATGGATAAACAGGGATATTTTCGACCGTCAAAATGACATCCGCCGCCCTGCTGTAAGACTGCCCTGACAGAAGTTGCTAAAAGTATCAACAGAAAAAAAACCGGTGCAAAATCACGACAATCAAACCTTAAAATGTCTGGATATTGTATTTTTCTAAACGATAGAGCAGTGTGTGCCGGGGGATCCGAAGAAACGCAGCAGCTTTACTTTTATTGCCATTGCAACGTCTCAGCGCTTCCTTAACCGCCTCCTGCTCTAGAACCTCCAAGGAATATCCATCAGCAGGAAGATTGAGAACGCCATTAATTTGCGCTGTGGGTCGGCCTATACGTTCCGGCAAATCTGCAAGGTCTAGAGTATCCGAGCTTCTCAGGATCAGCATCTGTTCTACAACATTTTCCAATTCACGGACATTCCCTGGCCAGCTGTAATTTTGTAAATAGGCCACAACCTTATCGGAAAAATACACACCCGTTCCAGCCTGTTGCTTACGCAAGAAAAAGTTAAGTAACAAGGGGATATCTTCTTTTCTCTCACGCAGCGGTGGTATTTCTATCGGCACAACAGCCAGCCGATAATACAGATCTTCCCGAAAAGTTCCAGCCTGCATAGCTTCTTCCAAATCGCGATTGGTAGCCGCTATGACCCGGACATTCACCTGTTCAGTCACACCGCCAACCGGTTCAATCTGCTGCTCTTGTAAAGAACGCAGCAGTTTTGGCTGTAGATCGAGAGGCAATTCACCTATTTCATCGAGAAACAGAGTTCCCCCATTTGCAAGAGAAAATTTTCCCTTACGATCCTTAATAGCTCCAGTAAAGGAACCCTTAAGATGACCGAACAGTTCACTCTCAATCAAATCTTTAGGAATCGCGGCGCAGTTCACTGCGATAAATGGCCCCTTGCTACGCTCTGAATCCCGATGCAAAGCTTTAGCTATCACCTCTTTCCCGGTGCCACTTTCACCACTGATCAGAACGAAAGCCTGGCTTGCAGCAACCTTTTCAACCCGCTGTAGAAGTTGTTGCATCGTTCCCGATTCGCCGATAATCTGTTCACGATCAACATTCCCGGAAAGAGCCTCTTTTAATTGGCTGTTTTCCCGACGCAGATTGCGATATTCAAAAGCCTTGGCAACGGCCAGACTCAATTGATCACGACTGAAAGGTTTAGCCAGGTAATCATAAGCACCAATCTTCATCGCATCCACCGCCTGTGCAACGGTACTGAACGCGGTTACAATAATCACTAATGTCTGAGGTTCCAGATTCAACACCGCTTCGAGAACCTCATAGCCACTCATCCCCGGCATCTGTACATCGGTTATCACCAAAGCCGGTCGATACCGTTTAAACAAAGTTAGACCTTCAGTCCCATCACTGGCGGTCAAAACATGGTAGCCCGCTTCCTGTAGGTTAAATTCTGTCACTCTGCGTAATGAAACATCATCATCAATCAGCAGTATCTGTCGAGGCATCCTGTTCTCCATCCCGGCAGGGGTGATCAGCCGGTCTTAAGGTAATGGTAAACTCAGCGCCACCTTCCGGTGAATTTTCCACACTGATTTTTCCACAATGATTCTGTACAATTCGATAGGTAATTGCTAAGCCGAGTCCGGTTCCGTCAACTTTAGTGGTAAAGAATGGATTGAAGATGCGATCCAGATTTTCGCTTGGAATCCCAGGTCCACTATCCCTGAACTGCAAAATAATTTTCCCGCACTCACTGACTTCAGTGTTAATCCATAATTGCCCACCAGGATCCATCGCCTGAAATGCATTAAGGATTAAATTGAGAAAGACCTGTTTAAATTGTGCCGCATCGCCTAAAGCTGCCGGGAGCGGTGATTCCTGCCAATGAATCTGAATTTTTTTTCTGGTCGACTGTTGCCGACTCAGTTGTAAAACTTCGAGGAGTATTTCACTTGGTTTAAAATCTTTCTGCTCGCCGGATGTCGGTCGAGCAAAACTTAAGAAATTTTCGACTACCTGGTTTAGTCGATCAACTTCTTTGATCAGAATCTGACTGAACTCCGTGTATTGACTATTCTCAGGCAAAGCATCACTCAAAATCTCCGCTGTCCCACGAATAGAACCAAGAGGATTACGTATTTCATGAGCCATTCCGGCGGACAATTCACCAAGGGCCGTGAGGCGGTCTGCCTGGCGAAGCTGATCTTCAATTTGTACGATTAAATTGGCTTGTTCCTTTAATTTAGCATAGCTTTCAGAAAGCCCTTTTATATTCTCTTCGGCTCGCATGCGCTGAGCATGGGCCCTGGAAGAAAGGTACCCGGTCACAAGGCCGATAAGATTGTAAAGCAGGATTTCCAAAAGCTGTTCAAGCTGGACAGATGGAGTGTTCTGCCACTGAAACAGAACATGCGGAGCATAGACAACAGAAACCAGCAGAGCAACGCTGGTCCCGCCATAAATACAGTACCAAAACCCACCAAGAATAATAGGTAAGTAATAAAGTCGGCGGTAGATATCGTGGTACGCCATATGCTGCGTACCCGTGACGTAATGCAATGAAGTCACAAAGGCAACCATCAACAAAAGAGTCGATATTTGCAATATATTCTGTCGTCTCATTCCCATACTTTCACTCCAGTAAAAGTAAAATTGCCCCTCAATACATAACCACATTAGTCAATATTCAACAACTATCTGTTGAATATCCTACAAAGAAACCACATCACTGTCTAGCAAAGAAGCTAACTATCTGTTTTTACGTAGATAATAAAGTTGGCACAATGAATGCTGTATAGGACTGACAAGAGCGACAAACAAAACAAAACCAACCAAACTTTACTCACATAAGGAGAACATCATGAAAAAGCAAACCACAACAATCGCAATCGCCAGCATCTTCGCAGTAACTTCACTATTTGCAGCAGCTCATCTAAGTGATCAAGAACTTGGTATCGGCGAGTACAGTGACCGTGCTTCATACCACGCTCCCGCCCTGGACGACAAAGCACTGGGTATCGGCAAATACAGTGAGCAGGCCTCCTACCACGCTCCTGCCCTGGACGACAAAGAACTGGGTATCGGAAAATACAGTGAGCAGGCATAACTTGATAACAATTGACTCGCAACAAATAGCGGATAAGGAACCTCAACAGAGATGGCCTCATTGAGAGGTCATCTCTGTTACCAATAGAATAGACAGTCGATTTCATCTAAGCTATGCTGCTCCGGTATTTTGGAGGAATGCATGCAGCCGTTTATCGAAACAATCATTATTGTTCTACCCATTTTTTTAGTCATCGGCCTGGGAACTTTACTCAAACAGTTCAAACTCATTGATGAACCATTTCTTCAGCAGACTAATCGACTCGTATACGTAGTTTTTCTCCCATTGTTGCTTTTCTATAAAATCGGCAAGGCGGATTTCTCTAATTTTTTCAACGGATCTCTAGTCGTCGGTTCATCCCTAGTCATCGTTTTGGGGTTTGTCCTGACCTACTTCTATACCGGATGGCGTCAGTATCCTGCCCCTCTTCGCGGCAGCTTTTGTCAAGGAGCATTCCGTGGCAACCTAGCTTATATCGGGCTGGCAATCTGTCTAAATGCCTACGGAGAAGATGGATTGACTAAGGCGGGGATTCTGATGGGTTTTCTGGTCCCGGTATTGAACCTGTTTGCAATTCTCGCACTGCTCCTGCCACACCACGGAATAGATGGCGAAAAAGCTCCTAACTTAATTGTACAAACCATCCTTAATCCGCTAATTATCGCCTCCTTTCTTGGTGTTATCTGGAGTTATTGGAGCCTGCCACTTCCGTTAATTATCGATCGGTCTCTCAACATCACCACGGGCTTGGCATTGCCACTCGCGCTTCTGGCTATTGGAGGAGGATTCTCTTTCGAACGACTGAAAGGTGACTTGAAGCTTGCGGGACTCGCCACTACGATCAAACTTGTGTTGTTACCGTTGCTGGCATTGCTATTGCTAATTCCTATGGGGGTAACTAGCTCAGATTTGGGGATCGGGATTTTAATAGCAGGAACACCCGCCGCGACAGCAACCTATATTATGGCTCAGCAAATGAAAGGCGATGCCGAACTGGCTGGATCTATCGTTATGCTTTCAACCCTCGCGTCAGCCTTCAGCTACACCATCATCCTTTTATTATTTAAAAGCACTGGCCTATTATAAATCAACTACTAACTGGCAGAGATTATGAGAGAAAATTATCAGCCTTTTGAGATTGGCAATCAATTTATAATCGTTCCTCCGAATATTTCTCAGACCGACAACAAGCGTATCCAACTGATCATGGAACGAGGTGCATTTGGATCAGGAGAACATGAAACAACCAGAAGTTGCCTCGAAATACTCGAAACTCTTCCTCCAGAAGAAAATCTGAAAATCCTTGATCTGGGCAGCGGCACAGGGATTTTGTCAATTGCAGCACTATTATTGAATTCGGGGCATGCCTGGTGTGTCGATATTGAGAAGGTAGCGGTAAAAAGTGGTCAAAGAAATTGTCTGCTTAATGGAATTGATGATGACATCACTCATGTATGCGGAACACTTGAGCAGATTGAGGAAGAAAATTTCAGCCTGATTCTGGCAAATATTTATGGTGATATCTTGCTGGATGTTGCTGAAGGCTTGGTCAATAAAGCAGCTTCGGGGGCACTATTGCTTCTTTCTGGAATTCTCTGGGAATATAATTTTGATGTGCGTCAAAAGTATCAAAAACTCGGCTGCACACTGATCAAAAATCGCTTACTTGATGAGTTCAGCACCATACTGTTACAAAAAGATTAAGCAACATCGTGCCAGCAAACTGAACGATTTCGGCCGTTTTCCTTGGCACGATAAAGTGCCTGATCAGCGTAATTGAATAATTTTTCCTGATTATCCGTATCCTGCGGAAATGCTGCGACCCCCAAAGAGATCGTCACCGGAACAACCTCCCCCTGAAACAATAAGTGAAGATTTTCAACCTTTTTTCGCAATCGCTCGGCCACATCCAAAGCTCCGGACAATCCGGTATCTTCCAGCAAAATAGCAAACTCTTCACCACCAATTCTGGCGGCTAAATCCCCGGTTCGGACAACCTCATTGAGTTGGAAGGCAACCTGCTGAATAACCTGATCCCCAAAAGGGTGGCCAAAAACATCATTGACCCGCTTGAAAAGATCAATATCGCAGATGATCAAGCTGAATGATCCAGTTCGCCGCAGAGCGCGCTCATACATTGCCGTAAAACCACGCTGAAATGCCCGACGATTGGCAATTCCAGTCAGTGGATCAGTAATCGCCATCTGTTGAATCTGCTCGTGGGAACGTGCCAGATCAATCTTGATGGCCACCTGTGCAGCTATCATCTCGATCATATCCCGGCAATTCCGGGTCACCAGACCTTCACCTCGCGCGGCAATAATCAACACACCCGTGATCGGCCTATCCTCTTGAAGTAAAGGAACAACCAGAACCGTTTTGTGCATTGCAAATAAATTTGAGCCATTAACAATTGGAGCACGACCAGCATAAGATGACGTTTCTGGCAAGATTCTCCGATATTTAACTGCCTGGCCAATCAAGGAGTCATCCAATACAAATTTATGGTTTAAAATCTGTTCTGAACAATCCCCTGAAATGTAACAAAATTCATGATAGTTATTATGGATCAAGCTGATCGCAAAAAGATCCATGTCTATTATTAATCCAAGAGCTTGGGTCGCCGCACGATAAACTGATTCTATATCAAGAGCCGAATTTAAGACCCGTAACCCATCAAATGCCAGCTGCAGAGTCCGTCGTTCGATATCGGTAAAGAGCAAGTCTCGTGAAAGTGATAAATTCTGCAGTATCTGGTCAGCAGTTGCAGCAATTAATGACCTGTCTACAGAAGACCACTGATCCGGGGCAACACGATCAATGCATAAAATTCCATAGTTCCCAGTTTTACGTTGCTCCGTTTCACCGCAGGATAAACTCTGGGCAAAAAAACTGCCGACATGAGTGCTATCACGGTAATAAAGAATGGCAGGAGAACCTTGGTGATATGGCGCCAACGCAATCTCGCTGCGATCCTTCAATACTCCAACAACTCCGGAACCAGCCAGGAAAGTGCCTGCAACCAAACTATCGAATTGGCTGGAGAATGAATAGGTTGTTAACTGATCAACCGAAGGGCCGGACCAGAAGAGTACGACAGAGGTTGCATTTATTGCCGTTCGAAGTATTTTCAGTTGATTTTCAACACCTGCTCGAAACTGATGCACCACATGCAACTGGTCAGAAGAAATCAAGCCACTATTTTTTTCCAGATAAAATGGTAACGCATCAACAGAACTCATATCTTCAGATTGACTGGAGTTTCGCTGTCTGTGCCTGGCAAGTTTTGTGAACCAGTTAACCATTACTCAACTTTCCGTAAAAAAAAGGGCAGATCTAAAAGATCCGCCCTTTATAACAAAATTATCTAAATTCTAAACCAGGAAACTTACGCAACCGTTGAAGTCGGAATCAATGACTTCAGGTATTCACGGTTAAGCTTGGCAATAAACTTAACACTAATCCCTTTAGGACATGCAGCCTCACACTCATAGTGATTGGTGCAGTTTCCGAAGCCCTCATCAAGAATTGCTTGGGTCATAGCCAGAACACGTTTTCTGGCTTCTGGTTTACCTTGCGGTAAGGCCGCCAACTGGGCAACCTTAGCACTGGTAAACAACATGGCTGAACTATTTGGACAGGCAGCGATACAAGCACCGCAACCGATACATTCAGCAGCATCCATGGCATAGTCTGCAGTGGGTTTAGGT
>JASJGU010000235.1:0-9609 GCA_033791385.1 Desulfuromusa sp. | reverse complement strand
AAACTCCAAGCGGATCGGTATAGACTACATTTGATATAACTGACGCATAATTGCCCAATAATGCTTCAGTCATTGCATGAACTATTTTAGGGTGATGATGACCTGGGTTGGCTGCGGAATAAGCTGCCAGACAGTCGAGGTACTTATGCCCGCTCGCATCGGTAAGCCAGCAGCCTTTTGCTTGACGCACAACCAGGTTCAGCCGATTGTAATGATGGGCGCCATAAGTATCCTCAAAATTGATAATTTTATCGTCTGACACTGTTGAGTAGGCAGACATCAAGTTTATATCTGGATTATACATGGCCGCTCCTTTAGGATTAATCTTTCAGAAAGCAGTGTTGCTATCTAAGTAACAACATATCGACTAAATGAGTGATTGTCAAGATTCTGCCCTGATATGCTATGTTGTAAAAGTTCAATTTCTGACGACTGATCATCATCAAGCTGGTTGCTATAACCGGGAGGTCTAAATGCTGGAATCATATAAAATGACTGAGTTCGGTTTTTCACAATATGAAACATCCTGCTATATGGCGCTGGTGGCTCACCATCCAGCAAATGGATCTCAGCTCAGTAAACTTTCGGGGATTGCCAGATCCAGAATCTATGATGTCTTAAATACCTTGAGCCGCAAAGGACTGGTCTTTGAAATAGAACCGGGGAAGTTTGTGCCGTTACCGCCTCAGGAACTAAAAAAACGCCTGAAGAGCCAATTTGCATCCAATCTCCATAGTTTTGAGCAGGAACTGGAAGCAGTGACAACAGTGACAGAATATGAATATATCCTGACCCTCAAGGGGCATGATGAGGTCATGCGAAAAGCGGTCGAAATTATTGACCATGCAAAGACAGAGCTCTATATCAGACTGTTCCCCCCTTGCGGAAAAAGGCTTGCTTCTCATATAGATAAGGCCGCTGCGCGTGGAGTTGGTATCCGCTATATCTGCATGGGATCGATGCCACATAATTTTGAAATTCAGATTGAACATCCTGATGCCGACGAATTAGTAGCCAAAATAGGAGGCGAATCGGTCGATATTATTGCTGACAAGGCAGAAGCACTGGTGGGGATGTTTGAACTGGGGAAAGAGGACCTTTCCCCGTTTATCTGGACCAAGAATAAATGGTTTGTGATCGGCAACCGTGACAGCTTAAAACACGATTTTTACCACTATTTTCTCAACAGAATCTACGACTGCAACGAAAATCTCTCAGACGACGAAAAGAAAATCTACGAATTCATCAAGAAAGATGAATGATTGATCTTGCACCGTATTCGGGGGGACGTATCAAATGCAAGACTCCCGAACCTATACGCGTTCAAGAACAAGGGATATTCCCTGACCCACACCAACACACATAGTACACAGAGCTCGTTTAGCGCCAGTATTTAGCAGCTGATGGATCGCAGTCGTTGCCAGCCGCGCGCCACTCATTCCCAGGGGGTGTCCCAGAGCGATAGCCCCACCGAGAGGGTTGATCCGTGGATCATCATCCGCAAGTCCAAACTGTCGGGTACAAGCCAATGCCTGAGCAGCAAAAGCCTCATTCAATTCCAGAATATCAAAATCGTTCAGACTCAAGTCAAGCCGATCAAGTAGTTTTTTCGTAGCAGGAACGGGTCCAAGTCCCATAATGCGCGGCGGGACACCGGCAGAGGCCATGCCGCACACCCTGGCTTTGGGTTTTAGATTAAACCGCTCAACAGCCCGTTCTGATGCAATCAGTAATGCTGCAGCACCGTCATTGACGCCTGATGCATTCCCGGCAGTAATAGTGCCATCTGGAAACAAAACCTTTAGCTGACTGAGTTTTTCCAAAGAAGTCAGGCGCGGATGCTCATCTTTGTCAACGATTACCGCTTCGCCTTTAGGTTGCGCAATGGTGACCGAAACAATCTCCTGTGCCAGACGCCCATCATTTTGGGCGGCCGCTGTTTTACTCTGGCTCCAGTGGGCAAATCGATCCTGATCCTCACGACTGATATTATATTCGCGCGCCAGATTTTCAGCTGTCTCTGGCATTGAGTCGGTACCGCAAAGAAATTTGAACTGGGGATTGATAAAGCGCCAGCCAATGGTTGTATCATAAATATCAGCATTGCGAGAAAAAGCAGAGGTTGCCTTTCCCATGACGAAAGGTGCGCGGGACATGCTTTCAACACCACCGGCAATGATCAATTCCGCATCTCCAGACTTGATTGCCTGGGCGGCGCTACCGACAGCATCAAGACCCGAGCCACAGAGCCGGTTGATGGTGCTTGCAGAGACATTGACCGGCAATTCGGCCAGCAGCGAAGCCATACGGGCCACATTGCGATTATCTTCCCCCGCTTGATTAGCACAACCAAGAATAACATCATCTACCATTTCCCAGTCGACACCAGGATTACGTTCCATCAGCGCCTTGAGTGGGACAACGGCCAGATCGTCAGGCCGTACAGAAGAGAGTGAGCCGCCGTAACGACCTACCGGGGTACGAATCGCATCACAAATAAATACGTCTATCACAGTTTTTATCTCCCACAAAAAAGAAAGGAGTATTCCGGGGAGATGGACTTGATACATGTCCCTGGAATACGGAATAACACCATTCTCAATGCTACAATAATTCTTTTATCTTACGAAACCCACCGAGCATCGCCTCTGCAAGAATATCAATTTCCTTCTCGCCCATAGCGGTAGACAGAACCCCGGAACAGGTGTTGATCATCATCAATCCGTTATCAAAAAGGTGATCGAGCATCACCTTGAGCAGCCGGTTTTCATTTCCATCCATAAAGGCTTCACGATAGTTATTCGGGGCTTGTGCTTTCATATGAATCCGGAATATCGAACCGCCGCCAGTGACACATGCCGGGACATCGGCAATCTGGATGGCTTCGGCAATCTTCTCACGAGCCTGATCTGCCAGACGATTGAGGCTCTGCACCGCAGCCTGATCAAACAACTCCATCGATACACGACCGGCTGTCATCGTAATCGGGTTGGCAGAGAACGTTCCAGAAAGGGGGAAAATAAGAGGGTCATTCAGGGGGTTCATCACCTCCATGATCTCATTACGCCCAGCAATCGCACCAACCGGAAATCCGCCGCCGATCATCTTGCCCATGGCGGTCAAATCGGGACGGACATCGTACCATTCTTGCGCACCGCCATAATTGGAGCGGAAAGTGATCACTTCATCACAGACCAGCAGCGCATCATTGTTACGGGTCCAATCGTAAAGTGCCTGAACAAAATCAGTAGTAGCTGGGACAAGTCCCACCCGATGGGGTAATAAATCAATCAGGACACAAGCCAACTGATCAGCATACTTATTAAGAATTTCTACCGCCCGGTCGGGATTGTTGAAAGGAATAATCACCACATCATTTAAAGCAGAAGTTGGAGTCCCTTGAGCCACCGGGACACTGGATGGATTCTCCACGGTACCCCAGTTTTCTGGAGTGGCAGTTTGACTCACTTCAGCATAATCGTAAAGGCCGTGGTACGCTCCTTCTACTTTGGCAATTTTGGATCGACCGGTATAAGCGCGCGCAGCCTTCAGGCAACTCATGACCGCTTCGGTGCCAGAATTAACAAAACGAATTCTTTCAAAACTGTCGCTACGACCACACAGATGTTCGGCATAAAGAACTTCTGCTTCAGTCGCCAAGGTGAATGCCGTCCCCTTATGCAGCTGTTCTGTGACCGCGGCTACCACTTGAGGATGCGCATGACCGTGGATCAATGAGGCCATATTGTTGGCAAAATCGATCCGCGTGACCCCTTCTATATCGGTCACATAGCAGCCCTTACCGTGATCAGCATAGAGCGGATACGGGCTGCGCAATACGGTATTTCGACTGACACCGCCAGGCATAACCCGACAACCACGTTGATAGAGTTTTGCGCTGCGCGATTGCTCTACCTGTTCTGATTTTTTATCACTAGCCAATATTTGACCCCTCAAGGATATCGATACTCAAACTGTTTTTATCAGACAGGCAATAATTTTCCTGCCGTTCTCTGCCGCACATAGTCAAAACTGATTCCAGGCGCCAGTTCTACAATCTGGAATCCCGCAGGGATCACATCAATAACAGCCAAATCGGTATAAATCCGGTTAACGACAGACTTTCCGGTCAGAGGGTAGGTACAGGATTCAACCAGTTTTGATGCACCATCTTTGCTGCAATGCTGGGTAATGACATAAATGGTTTTAACCCCGGCAACCAGATCCATAGCACCACCAACGGCAGGGATAGCGTCGGGTTCTCCCGTCGACCAATTAGCCAGATCGCCCTGTTCAGAAACCTGCATTGCTCCTAACACACAGACATCAATATGCTGCCCACGAATCATGGCAAAGCTATCGGCATGATGAAAAAAAGCGGCTCCTGCAATCGTCGTCACCGGCTTTTTACCAGCATTAATCAGTTCAGGATCTTCTTGTCCTGCAGTCGGGACTGGCCCCATGCCGAGAAGACCGTTTTCGGTATGATAGATGACCTCCCGCCCTTCAGGAACATACTGCGCCACTTTTTCAGGGATACCAATGCCCAGATTGACATAGGAACCATCGGGGATATCCAGAGCAGCCCGTTTGGCCATCTCTTCCCGGCTCCAACCAAGAGACTGTTTATGACCAGCTATCATGGATAAACCCTCCCCTCGGCAACAAGTTTTGCTTCCTGAGCAGGATTTGCAACGGTGACAATGCGATCAACAAAAATCCCTGGAGTCACCACAATTTCGGGATCGATCTCCCCTGCTTTGACCTGGTTTACAGTTTGGACGATAGTTTTTTCAGCAGCCATCGCCATAATCGGGGCAAAGTTACGTGCGGTTTTATTGTAGATCAAGTTTCCATAGCGGTCCGCTTGCAGACATTTTATTAAAGCAAAATCGGCCTTTAAACCATATTCCATAACATAATCACGGCCATTAAAATGACGTTGTTCTTTTCCTTCGGCCAATGGGGTGCCAACTGATGTTGCAGTATAAAATGCTGGAACACCCGCTCCACCAGCACGAATCCGTTCGGCGAGTGTTCCCTGAGGAACCAGTTCAAGCTCAATTTTGCCACTCCGGTACAATTCTGGGAAAACCTTAGAGCCAACAGTCCGTGGATAGGAGCAAATCATTTTGGTCACTTGTCCATTTGCAATCAGGGCAGCAAGACCAACATGACCGCTGCCGGTATTATTGTTTACCACCGTCAGATTTTTTGCTCCCTGGTCAATCAATGCATGGATCAACTCAATCGGGCTTCCTGCCTCCCCGAAACCACCAATCATGACCGTTGCACCATCAAAAACATCGGCGACGGCTTCGGTAAGTGAATCTATCCGTTTATCAATCATCATTTTTCCCTTTGAATCAAGCTAAACGTTCACGCAATGTTTTGGCCAGATTTTCTTCAATCTCTTTAAGCTCATCTTCGAAGAAATACTTTTCTGTATCAAATGGCAAGAGCAGATCAATCTTGTTTTTTTGCTCGTCATACTTGGCGTGGAAGACCCGGTTCATCCACTCCATATTACGAGACTCGGTGAACTGCAGGGCAAAGCACTTTTCACCGTTGATAACTGAGGTTCCAAGAATAGCAAGTTTCCCGGCAGAGATTGTCATTGAAATGTGCCGTGATGGACGGTTGATAGAAGAAAGAGAATTATAAATTTTACTAAAAACCCTCTCTATATCTGCCATCGGAGCGGCAAAGTAATGATGTTCGCCGGTAGGCCTGGCAGCATACATCGAATGAAAACCAAGCCCAAGCATTGCCAGAATATTTGCTAGATCAATCCAGTTTTGAGCAGATTTATCGACATCAACTTTGCCATTTTTATCGGTAAATAAACTGATGTGATTCATGATTGGGCTTTGGCTGCGAACGATTACCCCATGTGCTTTTAGCCGGCGGATCGCAGCGATGGTGCACGGGTTCAGCAATTCTCGCGGTGTAGAAAAATGGGCCATCCACGCCATTTGAATACCATTTTCATATAGCAAATCATACAGTTCGAGCATTTTCTCGAATTTTTTAGTCAAAATCATCTCAGGTTGAAATGTTAATGCACGAGATCCAAGCCGAATGGTGCGAATATGAGACAACTCAGGATCCTCGATAATCGGAGTAATATACTGAGCGAATCGGCTTGCTGGCATAAAACCAGCGTCGCCGCCAGTGATCAAGATATCTGTGACTTCTTTATGCTTTCGCAGATAGCTGTGCAGTTGCGCGATATCCTTTTGCAAAAACATATCCTCATCACCTCGCACCTGGGCATGGCGGAAGCAGTAGGTACAAAAGGAAAAGCAATTCTGGGTGGAGGTGTCAAAAACAAGCTGGCACTGAGGGTATTTATGCTGGCTGCCATCCAGAAACTCAATCTCACCTTTATCATTATCGAACCAGGGTTTATTCAACTGCTGATTACCATCGTGAGGATTGGTTTTCTCAGAGTAGTCGGCAACAATCCTGGCTCGCTCCTCATCTGTTTTAGCACCGACATACGCTTCAGTAGCTACCAGGTTGATCATTCCTGGTTGTGGCAACACCAACTGATAGACCGAGTCAGTTTCGTAGTCGTCCCAATTAATGATATTCAAAGAATGGCTGGTCGCAAGAAAACGATAAACTTTAATATAAAATTCTCGTTCTTTGATTTTACTCAGCTCAATACCATTACCTTTGAGGATTTCACAAACTCTACGGAAACCATCAAGACCAGCGTAGTTTGTCCCAACCTCAAATAGAAAAGGTTTGTTCTCTAATAAGCCAGAGTGTTGTGGATAGTTAGCTTGCAGTCGGTTCAATGCGCCAGCAGGTAACAACCCTTCATGTTGAATGATGTCTCGAATTTCTTCACTTAATTGATATCGATCAATCATGACCTGAATATCGGCATCTTTAACAACGAGATGAGATTTACCTTCAGATTGTCTAGATACACTCAATACGGGATTACCGAGACTAGTCATCATTTCACTCCTGTTGATTAATAATAAACATTATCCTTGTTTTCTATGTTCTAAGATTATTATGCCCGTAAAAAAGTGTAAAACGATTTAAAAACATCAGTTGATGACTTTTAAGCATAAACTTTGTAGTGTTTCTATATTTAGATGGCCGGAGGAAATCTCATGACCCGAACATTACCCAGCCGTAGTGCGTTGGTTGCATTTGAAGCAGCGGCCAGACATCAAAATTTCACCAGCGCAGCTAACGAATTGGCCTTGTCAGAAAGTGCTATTTCAAGACAGGTTGCAGCGCTGGAAGGACAATTAGGGCTGAAGCTGTTCACACGGATTAAGAAGCGGGTGATATTAACCAAGGCGGGACAGCTCTACAGTAAGCAGGTCAGAAAATCTTTGGCACAACTTGAACTGGACATGAGCAACATCATGGCACATGGCGGCGCAAGGGAGATACTGGAACTTGCTGTACTACCTACTTTTTGCTCTCAATGGCTGATGCCTCGCCTGGCGGGATTCTATCGTCAGAACCCAGGTCTGGCTATCAATACAGCAGTTCGCTCCGTCATGTTTCTCATCAAAGAGACCCCTTTTGATGCGGCAATTCATTTTGGTCAACCAACCTGGCCAGGGACAGTTGCAGACTATCTCTTTAAAGAAGAGGTGGTTGCTGTCTGCAAACCCGACCTGATCACGACAAAACGGCTTGATCAGATGAAGAATGTATCAAACTGTTCCCTACTCCATTTAACCTCACGTCCAAACCAATGGCGAGACTGGTTTGAACTGGCCGAGCTTACAGGGTTTAACACAACGCATGGGACACAGCATGAGCATTTTTCTATATTAATCAGCGCAGCCTGTGCCGGGCTGGGGATTGCCCTTATTCCACGCTTTTTGATAGATGAGGAATTGGAAAAAAAACAATTGTCGATTGTTTTTGATATTTCTTTGAAGAGCGATGCTGCCTACTATCTGGTTTATCCAGAGGAAAATTTATCCAGTAGCGCTTTGAAGCGATTCAGGACATGGTTGCTTGATGAAGTGAAAGGCGCTCAAATTTAAGGAATTAATCGAGCAGCTGCTCAGCGCAATCAATTAAAATTCCACGGTTAGCAAGCTCATCCATAAATTCTTCAGCAGGAACATCAACGATAGGCGACAAAAGACCCTTCTTCGTTATTTTTCCTTCAGCAATCATCTGAGCCACAATACTTGTCGGATAACCAACTCCCTTATTCATGGCAAAAAGACCCGACTCAAGATCCCTCTCAATCAACAGATTCATGACCAATTTCTTATGTCTTCCGTCCTTGATGCCTTCAAAACTATTCTGCATAACAACAATATCTTTTTCCGTATCTTTGTACTGGATCTGCGGACCGATAAGATCGACAAGAAATTGATGGGGGCTGACGTTACAACCAGGGGAATTAAGAGGCTCATCCGAAAGGAATCCTAGCTGTTTTAATGGCCGCCAAAAGTTACTCCAGCCTGGCCAGCGTAATGCATAGCGGGTTGTGTCCACTATTGTATCTGCAATTCCCAACATATCCATGTAGACAGCAGCATCGCCATTGGGAATTGCCTCTAATTCACCCAATCCGGGAAAGTTGATTTTGGAGGTATTACTTTGATTATGTTGTTCAGCCGCAGGAATAACTAATCTTTTGCCATCCTTTATAAACACCGATTCCCGCTTGGAACTGTTTAAAACCATATCCCAGTTCCAGGTCACTTTGAAATTGAGCGGGCTGTTACAAGCACTTTTTTCAGGAAACCCGCCGCAACAGGAATGGAGGGCCTTAACTTCATCAAATTGCTTAATGCCATAACCGAACAGAACCAGATCGATCCCTGGATCCAGCCCACACTCAGGCATAAGACTGACCCCAGCAGCCAGAGCCTGTTGATGTAAGTGACGCAGAGGATGTGCATAGTTGGTGCTTACTAGTGGCACTTGAGCGGCTATTGCTGCTTCAAAAGCATTGAGCATGAATTTAAGCGGCAGCAGGTCGATCGCGGCAGAAACGCCCTGTCGTAACAACTGCACCAGCGCATCCGTAGAAGAAGCATCAATTTTAATTGGGGTAATTTTCTTTGTATCCACTGTTGCCGCAAAGCTATCCCAACTGTCTAGATTGGCATCAGCACAAATAATTTCGTCTACAGCAACACTATTAGCGAGGTCAAGCAACGCGCCTCGACCTTGTGAACCCAGGCCACCAAATACAACAATTTTCATTATATTTCCTAATACTGAGACATCATACTTAACCTAATATCTCTGAAAAAACGCGCATAAAATTACCACCAAGAATAGCGATAATTTCTTCATCAGTATAACCTCTGATAATCAGACCCTGGGTAAACTCACCCAGCCCGGCATGTGTTTTGATGACATCACAAGTCTCTACCGCCGGACCGACATGGAGGTAATCCGTGAAACCATCACAGAGATCAAAACCGAGACCAACATGTTCCAATCCGCCAATGGTCACGATGTGATCGACATGATCAATAAAATGTGAAACACGAGCGTCCGGTTCATTATCGCGAATAAAAACATCGACCGAATTCATGCCAATAACCCCACCATTTTTTGCAATGGCTTTAATCTGATCATCGGTGAGATTGCGCATGG
>JASJGU010000234.1:0-4108 GCA_033791385.1 Desulfuromusa sp. | reverse complement strand
GCTTTTCTTTTCGCTGCTAAAGTTTTCACCAGCGCCCTGCCATCTTTCATATCAGGGAAAAAGCCAATATTCTGCGCCTGCCCCAAGCGCAATCGATAGCTCAATCCAGACTCCATGACATCGACATTTTGCGGCCTTTCCCCGGCCAACAGACGCACCGAGCCATTGAGCAGAAAACGTTCCTGCAGCAATAAAGCAGTTGCCCCCGGTATCTCTTTTTGCAGCAGAGCGAGTAGCGTTTGCAACCACTGCTGATTACGGGGCGCATAAAGACTGATCAAAACAACCGGGCAAAACCAGTCGATCAACAAATCCTCGTAGCCGGGGAAACAATGGCCCCTGCCATGAAATAACCGCCTCGACTCACTGGTTACAGGAAGACGTCGTTGTAATTCGGAAGAAACAACTTGCATCTTATTAACGATATCCTTCGTAATAATGGCAAAAGTTTAAAATCAAACCTGTTAACGGTAGCTACACATACCAGCAAACTGACGCAACTCAAATCGAATAGGTTCTTAATATCAAGTAGAAATGTCGGATGAATCAAGTCATAATGGTAGTGTTGAATCAACCGGAGGCTAATGATGAAAAAAATCAATCTACTGATTTTCGCTCTTATCGTGCTCATCTCGGCTTTGGCCCTGACAATGTTGCTGCAGCAGGCACCTGATCCAGAGCCAGTTGTTAAAGAATCTCCCCAAAAGAGCGTAGAGAAACCTGCCAAACAGGCTATTGTACACTACCCTGTGCCCGCCGCTACCGCTGAGCCGGCAGAGGAAATCCCTGAGGAAAAACCACAACAGGTTTCCGTACCGGACCCGATTTTACCAAAACAGTTACCCTCGGTGGAGCAGAGTGATAAAAGCATTGAAGAAGTCTTTACCAGTCAAAAGCTTGATGAACCGCTGTTTAAGCTTCTTCTGCTGGAAAATTTCATTCAAAGAGTAGTGGTTTCAATTGATAATCTGCCAGAAAAACGTTTACCAAGAGCACATTTACCGCTGACCTCACCCAAGGGGCGTTTCATTGTTTCGGGGACGGCAGAAGCCCCACAAACCAGCAGTCGCAATCAGGATCGCTACAATGTTCACGTGCAACTGTTGGAAGCCCTTGATCCTGAGTTTGTGTTGAAAACCTACGTCTATTTCTATCCGCTTTTTCAAAAAGCCTATGAGCAATTGGGTTACCGGAATGCTTATTTCAATGATCGACTGGTTTATGTTATCGACCACTTACTTGAAACACCAGAGACTGCCGAGCCAATGCTCTTGAGTCAGCCAGCAATACTTTATACCTACGCTGACCCTCTATTGGAAAAGCTCTCTTCCGGACAAAAGACCTTGCTTCGGATCGGCCCGAAACACCGCCAGAAGATGAAGGCTGTTCTCAATATTTATCGAGATAAACTCATCAATCTGCGACCATAAAAAAAGGCCCATCCAATCGGATGGGCCTTTTTTGAAAATAAGCAAATAGCTGCTAATAGATCATATCAATCATCCGTCGTTCCTGACCTTGATAGGTACGATGAGCGAAACGACGGACGGGATCAATGCCAGGATATACCCAACCATCGGAGCGCTGAAACTTAACAATGCTGTCCTGATCAATCAAATCCTGTAGCACCTGAGTTTCTACCATATCCATCATGCCATCTTGATATACAACTGGAACCTCTTTCATCGTATACCTCCTTATCTAGAAAGATAATAACATCAATCTGACCCAGAGCAAAGCTTGACCTCCATATTAACCGCGATAAATCAATAGCTTAATTTGACTAAGCCAATCTCAATACACAGCTCATCTATTTTTTGACATAAAAAAAAACCGACTATTGCCGGGTCTTGTTGCAGATTATTTTAACTTCTTCTTTCTGGTCCTGCATAATCTTCAGGATCAGCATCACGGATCTGGTCAAAACCTACGGTAACCCATCCGGTTGAACGCATAAACTGGATGATTTTCCGTTTATCGATCAACTTCTGTAATTTTCGTGGCGGCACCTGTTCTATTTTTCCGGTGCTGTGACGAACTCTTATCAGCATCTAATCCCCTTTCCACATCCAACATAATGTGGATCGGATACTAGCAGAGGGGCGGCATGCATATCCAGCTATTTTCTTTTTCCGCCTTCAAGCTTATACATAAGAGTACGACGCTCCGGCCCTAAATAATCACCACGCAATGAGCTGCGGATCGGGTCTCGACCCAAAGTCACCCACCCGGTCGCACGTTCAAACTGTTCAATTTCACTCATCACAATCAGTTCGTCAAGCTTACGTGACGGAACCAGATCAATCCGACCATCCCTGTACCTTACACGTATCAACATTGGGTCTCCTCCGGCCTAATCAAGCAATGAGTCTATGGCGTTAAAATCAAAACGCTTCTCTGCCAAATCAGTAATCAAATGTAGCTTATGAGTGTCCTCAACGGTTAGTTTAGACACATCATCATTAAGAATTTCAAAAACTGACGAAGAGGTGCGTCCGGCCCGCATATACGGAATACCGCTATTCTCGATAACCCGCTGGGTAATATGACTGATCGGCCCGACCCCAGGAATGATAATGCCTGCTATTTTATCACGATAATCATCAATCTGATAGAGGTTGGATATTGTTACTAACAGTTCGTCCCGACTGCTGTTGACTATCACCAAAGAGGAGTTCTGTAAAAGCTCAGCAACCCGTTGTGCCGAAGCAGCACCGATCTGAATATTGTGAACAATCCGCTGCGCCTCTTCTTCTGAAGCATGCAGCTTTATATCCAGCACATTGGAAATCCGGCGCAAGGTCGGATTAGCCAAAATCGGCTGATAATTGAACCCACCGATCACCTGAATGCCCTCAGGAGCAAATGCCATTTCCAGGTATTTGAGTGTCTGCTCGCGCTTCTCAGGTATAATTTTATTGACCAGGATCGCTTTGACGTTAGCTTGTTCCTTCTGAAACAGAGCGTTGTTCATCATGGCGGAATCGACAACATTTCCTAGGCCACCGCCGGTGACCATCAAAACCGAGGCATCAATTTCACGGGCAATGCGAGCGTTATTGCAACCAAGGACCGAACCGACACCTGTGTGGCCGGCACCCTCGATAATAAGAAAATCATTTTTCGCGTCCAGTTCCGTAATCGCATCCAGCATCTGCTGAACAATTTTTTCGCGAGACAGTTCGCCATCCATAATTCGCCGGGTATCTCCCTGTTGCAGGACAAAGGGAGACATTAAGGACAAATCTGGAACCAGGTCGAACATACGTGCCATTAAGATGGCGTCTTTATCCGCAATCTTGCCATCAAATTCTACCGGTTTCGGGCCAATCGGTTTGATAAAGCCGACGCGATCATATTTTTTTAGTGCCATGTGCATCAAGGAAAGACTGGTGGTGGTTTTTCCACTATTCATTCCAGTTGCTGCGACAAAAATCTTTCGAGCCATTTTTTCTCCTCAACAGCCTGTCACCGTGATAATAACCGATTCAGTCAAGATAGCATGTATACATTTACGACGCGAATAGTGAAACTTGGACATACACAAAAAAGGCCCTCCTATCTCAAGAGAGCCCTTAAAGATAAAAGTTTTCCGAACTAATCATTAGTTACTAGCAAGTTCTTTTTCCAGTCGTGCCTGTGCCAACAGACCACTAATAGTGGTGCGAGTTTCTTCAGCAGATAAAATTGCTTCCAAATCTTCCTCAAACTCGTTCTGATTATTCGCTGTATATTCCTCGCCACTGCTGTCGCTGGCAAGAATTGCGGGAAACAGTTTTATGTCGTGAGTAATCCTGAGCAATGGCTGCTTATAATCAATAAGTGGAACCGAGATAAAAAACTCATAACTGAACAGGGTGTTCTTTTGTTTCCTCTCAATGATAAAATCGAGTAAGCCACCTGTTATTTCAACAAGATATTGCCCTTGCTCCAGTAGAATTTCATGTGGGGTCCGAATACTGGCTATGTCCGGCATTGGACCCCAAAGGTTTTTCTTTGACATAAAAGGTCTCCACTTCCACAACCTGTTGTTAATAAATTATTGTCAATCTTAGCAAAAAAACTAATAGAAAACCTTATTTTTAATTTATCCTCATAATATTAAAAC
>JASJGU010000233.1:0-8672 GCA_033791385.1 Desulfuromusa sp. | reverse complement strand
TGATATCGCAGTCGCCCCGGCGGACCAGGTTATTGCACCCTTTAGCGCTAGCCCTAACTTTGGGTTCTTAGGTTCGACTTCTACTTTGAGTGCAACGGCAAGCTCTGGTCTGGTAGTTACCTTCGGTGGCAGCACACCGTCAATATGTACCGTTGTTAACGGCACTGTTAGCTATCTGGCCGTCGGTACCTGTACGGTGACCGCTGATCAGGCTGGTGATGCCAACTACAATGCGGCTCCGCAAATCACGCTTGCAATCAATGTAACGGAGTTTTCTCCGGTATCAGAGCCAATCCCAACGCTTTCACAATGGAGCCTGGTGTTATTGTTCCTGGCGCTGTTGAGCATGGGAGGTATTGTTATACGGCGTAAAAATACCGTTTAACAGATTTAAAAGTTGAACGAAAAAGACCGGGCACTGCCCGGTCTTTTTTTTTGAACGAGTACTATCGCTGATCATGCCCCGGTTTTTATTGACGGTATGCAACAACGACTACAACAGAAAAAAACGTGGCTTTCATATGAAAATACTACTGGGACTCATCATTTTATTATTTGCTTTCGGATGCGCAAATGTCGTAGTCACGGAAGAAAATAGTCAGGTGAATATGATCTGTAAATGGGGTACCCAAAAATTTGACCTTTGCCGGTTTGAAACCCAGGAAGAGAAAGTAGAGGCCATTTTACTGGAGATGAATTTAGACGAAAAGATTGGTCAAATGACACAATCGGTTTGGCACGTTGAGGTTTCTCCGGACATCATTCGTGAAAAAAGCATCGGCTCTATTATTCATACCGATGGTCCGGTTCCGGGTCCGGATGCCATGGATTGGATTAATAAATTCAATGAGTTTCAAACCGAAGCGCTCAAAACCCGTCTTGGGATACCGTTGCTTATCGCCGTTGATGCGATTCATGGGCAAAATACTTTTGATGGTGCAGTGATTTTCCCTCATAACATTGGTATGGCTGCCACAAGAAACGTAGCTCTTATTAAAAAAGCCTCGCAAATCACTGCCAAAGAAGTGGCAGGAACGGGTTTCAACTGGACCTTTTCGCCCTGTATCGCGATGCCTCAACATGAACATTGGGGCAGGGTCTATGAGGGTTACACGGAGGACAGAGATTTAACTACGGCTGCTGCGATTGCTTCAATACAGGGTCTTCAGGGTTTGAGTCTGGCCAGGCGCGATACGGTCGCAGCTACCGCAAAACACTATCTCGCTGACGGAGCTACTGACGGTGGTGTCGAAGGCGGAAATGCAACAATGACCGAACAAGTGATGCGAGAAACCTATCTTCCACCTTATGCCGCAGCGGTGGGGCAGGGTGTTGCTGCCATCATGGCTGGATTTAATTCTTATAATGAGGTTAATTTACATCAACATACCCGTTTAATTACTGATGTATTGAAAGGAGAGCTTGGTTTCCAGGGGGTTGTTATTACTGACTGGAATGGCGGGCTGCGATTCGGCGATCCCCACATCGTCATCAATGCTGGAATCGATATAGCCATGCAGCCCGGCAATCATGATGAGTTCATGGAGAAACTTAAGGTTTCGGTAATTGATAACACGGTGCCAATGAGCCGTATTGATGATGCGGTGAGAAGAATTCTTACACTGAAATTTGATCTCGGCTTGTTTTCTGCACCCTTTGCCAAGGAAGAATTTGCTGCAAGCATCGGCTCTGATGCGCATAGAGCTGTTGCCCGACAAGCAGTGAGAGAATCACTGGTGCTATTAAAGAGTGAAAATAAGGCTTTACCATTGAGTCCATCAGAGCCCATTGCAGTGGTGGGGCGTCATGCCAATAACAGTGGTCTGCAAAGTGGTGGCTGGACTATCAAATGGCAAGGACAGTCAGAGAGTTATCGTGGAGCAACGACAATTCTTGAAGCAATAAGCTCAGTGGCGACGAACGTCGAATATGCTGAAGATGGTTGTTATGAGGACATGTCAGCAGAAAAAGCAGTCGTAGTGGTTGGAGAAAACCCCTATGCAGAGTTTAAAGGGGACAGTGATGAATTGTGGTTAACTGATGCGCATAAAGACTTAATTGCCGGCTGTAAAGACTTGGATAAACAGGTCATTGTGGTGCTAATTTCCGGCAGGGTGCTGGTGATTGAAGAGGATCTGAATAACAGTGATGCATTCATAGCCGCATGGCTGCCGGGTTCTGAGGGGGACGGTGTTGCAGATTTTTTGTTTGCAACGGATGGTTTCAAACCCGTTGGCAAGTCGCCTTACTCATGGCCGGTTAAATTTGCAGATATCCCGCTTTCACCTGATGCAGAACATGCTTTGTTTAAATATGGTTATGGTTTACAGGATTACTAGAGCTTTTGTAACTAAATGGGAACGGACCGCAAGATTTGCAGCAATACCCGTTTTACAGCAAAAGTCACAAAGGTCACACAAAAGTCAGAACAACCGTCCATGACGGCGTGAAAGTGATCGGCAACCTAAAACCTTGACAGGTTCGAGTGAGGGTACGGATGAGGCAAGCAGAGCCTGAAAAAACCAGGCTCTGCCTATACCGATGTTTTAGTCATTACGGTTGAGATACTCCGCCGGAACCGGTTGCTCGGTGATGATCTCCGTGGGCACTGCCATTTGCCCGTCGCCATTGCCTATACCGAGAAAATACAGTCCGCCCCAATCGTCATAGTCTTGCAGGGTGGTTAAAGTGCCACTGCATGCCGAATTCTGGTTACCATCTGCAGAATTGATGTCAAAAGCAATTGAACTTTCTATGATCATATTGTCATTCCAGTCAAATGGGTTTCCAGTACCGCAGGTACCGTTATTCTCATTCAGATTGTTCTCATTCAGATCTATACGGTCACCGACTGAGTAGTCAAGCACACCATTTCCAGGAGGTGTGCAATCGTTGTCAACGCCCGGGAATTGGTACTTATAATTCATCACCGAGTTGTAGTTGGGCTTGTAGTTACAATTATTATCACCGCCATGGCGCAAAAATAGATTGTGGCCGACCTCGTGCATGATGGTGTTCGCAACATTCTGATTTGAATTGGCGCAATACAGAGAAACAATCAGGTCGTCGCCCGGCAATTCCGCCTGACCCGAACTACCACTGTTGGTGTTATAGCGGTGTGGCAGCAGCACATAGTGGAAATAGCCGTTTCGATTAGAGGCAAAATTGGCTGCCCTGTAAGCCAAAAAGTCGCCACCGAAAACGCCACCAGCGATAACACCATCTGCATCGCTAATAAAGTTGCCGCCGGTAAATGCACCACCCTGGCCGTAATCACTAATCAGGTTAACGCCGTTTGTACCGTCTGGATTGGCCTCGGGTGAGATGTTGAAAGCAGTGGTTACGGACGCGATTGCTGCAGCGGTTGGACGATGCGAGTGGGAACCACAGTCAATACCATCATCAAACCAGTCATATTCAAGTAACAGGTCTTTACGCAACGGGCTCACACCCATGGCAGGCAGGTTTAGTCCAGCCAAAGTACCCAGCACTTCATCGCCATCCCTGATGCCGTCACCATCGGTATCGGCAATGTTCGGGTCGGTGCCGGTATTGTTTACATCAACAAATATCCCGGTGTTGGTCTCTACCGAGTCCGGCAAACGGTCACCATCCGCATCAGTCTGTGGGTTGGCTTCGTTTATCTGACGGTCTCCGGTAGTGGCAACAACGGTTTCATCAAAAGAGGCCTGTCCAGTAAACATCTTGATGCCGTATGAACCAGCGGGTGACGTGACCGTATAGCTGAGTACTCGCGCCGAATCATCAAGAAATGGTCCCCACTTCACAGCATTGTCAACCACGTTAAAAACACCGGCGTTACTTATCGCTGAAACCACCCAGTCCACTGGTACGGTATCTTCAACCCCGTAGCTACTGACACCGGTATCCGGTGTGACCGTGATGCTGACCGCAACCGGTTGTTCAGGGGTGTATACGGATGGCGTAAAACTTGCAACCGCAGTACCGGTGAGTGTAAGCACCGTGATCTGCACAGACGCTGAACACTGATTATCAATGTTGACTTCACCCGCCACCGTATCCACACAAGCGCCAACCCAGTAGGTACCGTCTGTTCCTGGAGCAGCGGTGAACAGGTCCTGGGTGGAACTTGAAGCGGGTGACAATGCTGGAATTGCATCGGTTCCCAACTCAAGATCATCGACTGCAATAACGTTATCGACAGAAAGGAAGTAACGTAATGTGGAAACATCCGCTGGGTCATCACCCTGGTTCAGGGCAGTTGCATCAATGGTGAAAGGCTGGCCGGATGTTAGTTCGGAATTATCGACACCGGGGTTGATGACCACGAGGTCCGGTGCAGCCGGAAACGGATCGCCCTCAAAACCATCTGAGAAAATCAAACCTTCATCCGGTGGCTCAATTCCATTGCAGGTCAGGGTAAAACTCACCTCGCCCTCATCGGCGTCATTGCTTGAAACTTCAAGTGTTGCCTGTTTTGAACCTATTGACTGGGGATCGCACGTGACTGAGATTTGCGCAGGCCCGGCTGGAACCACGGGGCTTGGGCAGGCCGCCAGGTCAAACTGGTCTGCATTTACTCCTGTGATATCACAGGAGAGCGTCAGGTCAACGCCACCGAGGTTTTGCACGTCAACGACTTGCGGACTGCTGCCCGTTGCGATAACGACATTGCCGAATGCCAGAGTGGCTCCTGGTAGGGGAGTGGATGAATACTCGGGTTCAGTGCTCTCGGCCTTTGTTACATTGATCATAACGCCACCGGGATACGGCGACTCGTCAGGATCATTTGAATAAACCAGCAAACGCGTCTGAGATAAACCAGCCGGCGCAAGGCTGTAATCAATCGTAATGCTTACAATCTGCAATCCACCCGCAGGAACGTCAAATGGGGCTTCTGGTAACCAGCTTATCCAGGCTGCTGCCGACTCCGGAGCTATCGATGTCACTGTCAGGGTCGCGGGGCCGTTGTTATAGATGCCAAAAGTTGATCTCTGGTCACCAATGGCAGCCTCAAGATTGATACGTGGTATATCGGTCTCAATTCCACCGACTCTCAAATCACTTACAGGTGTGCCGGTGTTCTGTAAAGTCGTAAGAACATCACCCACAGTGGCATCCGGTTTCAAATGTTTCATCACGGCCCAGGCACCAGCGACGTGGGGAGCCGACATTGAAGTTCCCTGCTTGACACCCAGCGCATCACCGGGCACTGAAGAAGTGATATCCATACCGGGTGCCAACAGGTGTATTTGAGGATAGGTGTTGGAGAACCAGGCCATTTCATCAAAATCACTTGTTGCGCCGACGCTAATCGCCGTAGAAATACAACCAGGCGTTCCTATACTGTCTGTCCAGCCATTATTGCCACTGGAGATCACTGCTGCTATGCCGACCGACCTCAAGTTGTCTATGGCGGCTTTCGAGGCTACATTGTCGGTGTCACAACTGGCCTGGTCAAAGTACTGCCCTCCACCCAGGCTCATATTGATTGCAGCAATACTGATGCTGTCGGCCAGTGCCAGAACGCGCTCCATTGCGGCAATCTGGTCGGAGTCATAAGAAGCGATACAGGGCGACTGACCCGGACCACAGACGTCAGCGGTCAGGAACTTGCTGAACACCTTCATGGCAACGATATCAGCCCCGCGCGCAACACCAAAATTGGGCCCTGCATCGTCATTACCGGCAACGGTACCGGCCACATGGGTACCGTGATCGCAACCGCCAATGGCAAGGTCGCAATTCAAGGCCGAATCAGCGGCGGTGGAACTGGTTGCCAACCCCGGGCACAACGATTCAACAAAACCTTCCTGGTTAGTGCCATAACAGCCTTCGGATACAACTTTGCTGCCGGAGGTTGTGAACCAGGAGTGGGTATTGTCCACGCCCGTATCCAGTACGGCCACGGCCCAGCCTGTGCCGTCATAACCTTCAGTCCAGGCAATCGGAGAACCGATCACGGGATTACTGCTGGCCATGTTTACCCTGCTGATTTTGTCTTCGCTGATACTCGCAACCAGCGGTGACTTCGCCAGGTATTTCAGCGTATCCTTATCAGCTATTAATGCGATATACGGAACGAACTGAAACTGTCGTCTGACCTGGTTGTTCATTCCACTCAATTGATCGATTAACTGCTTACCACGGGTTTGTATATTTAGCTGCTGCTGTTGCGACTGTGCTGAAGTAAGCTGGCCCTCTAGCTGGGTTGGCATATTCAAACCAATTATCAGATCAACTTTGCCACTTTGTGCGACTTTGGCTGTGAGTTTGGCCAAAGACTCCTTCTTGAACTGCAATGTATCGAAAACCGGTTCAATTTGCGTTTGACTTGAGATTCCTGTTTCAACAGGTTCCTCAAAATCCAGCGATAACGGTCTGATTTCAATATCCGGCTCTGGTTCCGAGGTGTCTTTCTGAACAATTACTTCATCGACATAAACTCCCTCGTCGGTTATGGTTTCATCGCTTTGAAAGATAAAAGCAACCCAAACCTCGGAGTTCCCGGTGATGTTTCCAATTGCGGGGTCATTAACAAAATCGATGCCATCAGAAGCCCAGCCAAGCGAGTCTCCGGAAATCTGATAACCATTGTAATTAACACCATCTAATGAAACCAGGAAAGCGAAATTATCGAAATCTAATTCAGATTTCAGCCAGTAATTGAACTGCCAAAACCCGGCGCTTGCATCAGTCAGATCAAACGGGCCTGCCACCATCCAGGATTGCATGTTGTTGGCGTAAGGTGAGCCGTCGGCGACTGCATCGGGACCGCCACCCGCACACCACGCGCTATTGGATCCGGCGAAGCTCCTGAATGACGTTTTGTCCCAATAGATTTCACCATTGGTGTCGCCATCGTTATCAGATACCAGCCAGGCACCGGGAAAGGCCGCTTCGAACCCATCTACCAGGAGGTCTACAGGGCCCAGGGAAAGCTGACCTGATTCACCAGGTTGATTCGTAACCTGTGAGCTTGCAGACCTCTCAAGTAGAGTCCTGCTAATTTCAGGTGGGGCAACCAGGCTGATGGGTGTCCTGCTTGTCTGTCCCTTTTGCTGAACAGTGATTTCGATCGGTGACCCGGTTTCTACCTGCATTGAATAAACGTCACCAACGGAAAAAGCTATGTTCATGGACAAAATGAACATGAAAAGTCGGGATAAATTTTTGTACGAAAGGGAAATACTCATAAGCAAGCGTCATCCTTGATTTCTTGGTTTAGCCGGGATTGCAGGGTTTCCGAAAATCGAACCATTGCGAAACTGATAGAAAATTACAGTATATGAAACTCAAACACAAATCACCTGTAAAAAATGGCAGGGTAAAAACCGGTTTTGAGTCTGATGATCGCTCTATATATGTAAACCAAAATGTAGTCTGAGTTCTTCTGCAAGCTAGTCTGGTGCCGGCGGGAAGTTAGTTTCCGTATCCGGTACAAACCAGCGGTTATTGACCAGGTCGATGCCACCGCCCATTTCCTCCTGTACCACCCGGTCGATGACATAAAGTCCTTTTTCCGCCATGGCCTGGAATGTATCGATACCATCATTTGGGAAATTACCGCGTGTCCTGTGTATATTGAAACGCTCCGCGAACGATCTTCCAAAAGATTCTTCGATGCCATCCTTTCCATGCATGAAACCGAGCAGGCCGCCCCAGGTGGCGGCTGGATTATCCGAATCCCAACCGGCGAGTACAGCAATTTTGACGGTTTCCTGAAAATTACCCCGGCCATAAAACAGGCTGACGAGGCTGGATGCGAAATTGATACCGGAGGCGAAGCAACCATTGCAATAGATATTTCTGGAAGTGATGTCATAGCCGTCGAGTTGTTCCACCTGGTAGCGTTGGTAAATTTCATCACGGGCCTGCTCCCACGGCACCCCGGCCTGGTACCGGTTTTTAACAAAATCAAACATTTTCGCGGAGTAGGAGTCATCCGGTAAGTATTGCCGGGCCTCATCAGCCATCCACTGAACCTGCTCATCCATCGGCAGGTTGCGGTCAACCCTTGACGCCAGTGAATACATCACCACGTAAAATTCAGAGGCCCAGGCTGCGTTTTCACGCGCCGTGGTTCGGATTGGTAAATGGGCCATCCTGAGTGCCACGTCTGGCCGTGCGGGCGCAAATAACCCAAATATCTCGGTGGTGAGTTGTGCGTCGATCATCTCGTATTCGGTATTATTCAGCGGGTCACTGGTGGCCGGTGGCACCAGGCCATCGACACGCATCAGGTCATGTGCACGTTGATTGGAAACCCAAAGATAGTTCTCCCTGTCACCTTCGTTGTTGGTGAATGGTGTGTTTTCATCAGAGTAAATATGCTTTAACCAGCCATCACGAATCTGTTTGCCTGAAAGAATGCTGGTCTGGTTGGTCAATAGCAGGTGTTGATACATGTATTCGATATCGGTGTCGTCATCGGCGCCCCATACACCGCCTTCTTCTTCAAATACCCAATCGATTGTTTCTGAGAGGTCACTGGGTTTTCCCTCGTCCCAGAAACTTGCCTGATCCGTCTGTCCCCAGTCACTGCGTGTGTAGAACTCACCGTGTAATCCCTCACCGCCAATTTTGTCCATCTCGGTCACCAGTCCGGTCCAGTTGGCGATGCACTGACCCAGCCAAAAGCCGTAGAGCCTGTTGAGGTAATCTTCACGTGAAATGGGTAAATCACTCGA
>JASJGU010000232.1:0-7255 GCA_033791385.1 Desulfuromusa sp. | reverse complement strand
AAAATCGTCGATCGCCAGGGTGACGCCCATTGCCTTAAGTTGATGGAGAATTTGTTGGGCCTTTTCAACGTTCTCCATCAGAATGCTTTCGGTTATTTCCAACTCCAGATCCTCTGCAGCCAGTCCGGTGTCGTCGAGGATTTCCTTGATGTAAGAGAGCAGGTTTGGATCCTGAAATTGTTTGGTGGAGAGGTTAACCGCCACGCGTATCGGAATGTTGCAACGCTGTTGAAATTCACGGGTTTGTTGACAGGCTTTTGCCAGAACCCACCGACCGATTGAGAGAATCAGCCCGGTTTCTTCTGCCAGTGGAATAAATTGAGCCGGTGGAATCTTGCCAAAATCTGTATGTTGCCAACGAAGCAGGGCTTCCGTTCCGGTTATCCGTCCTTCAGACAGATCAATTTGTGGTTGGTAGTCGAGATAAAATTCATTTTTCTCCAACGCTTTTCTCAGGTCGTTGGCCAGCAGTAGTTGCTCCAGGGCTTTGGAATTCATTTCTGACGAGTAAAACCGGTAGGTGTTACGACCACTTCCCTTAGCTTGGTACATGGCAGCATCGGCATTTTTCAGGAGTGAGTCAGGGTCAGCACCATCCTCCGGGAAGATACTGATGCCGATACTGGTCGAGGTATAGACTTCTTTTCCTTTGAGCACGATTGATTGTGTCAATGCTTCCAGTATTTTACAGGCAATCATCGATGCACTGTTCCGGGTCGATATATCGTTGACCAGAACCACAAACTCATCACCACCAATACGACTGATGGTGTCGCAGTCTCTCAATACGCTTCGTAATCGTTTGGCGACAACGTTAAGAAATTGATCCCCTGTGTCATGACCAAAGGTATCGTTGATTCGCTTGAAATGGTCAATATCAAGGAAGAACAATCCTATTTTGTTGTCGCTACGCTTTGCACAGGCTGTCATCTGAGAGAGGCGATCCTGCAACAGAACTCGATTTGGCAGCCCGGTCAAAATGTCATAAAAGGCCAATTTTTCAATGTGCTTCTCATCTGCTTTGCGCTGAGTTATATCTTCAAAAATCGTTGCAAAATGTCCATCGGAGAGTTTCGCTGCCGAAATGTTGACTGTCATACCCAACTCCTTAAACTCGAACTCAAAGCTGGTGGAAACGCCACTCTCTAGCACTTGATTGAAAATATCAAGACAGGCTACCCTGCCATCTTCATGGGGATATATGGTGCTTGCCAGGCACCCGATAACCTGGTGATGCTTCAGACCCATGATTTTTTCGTAGGCCGGATTGATGTCTATGATTTCATAGTCGCTGGCGTTTCCATCTGCATCGTAGTGCATGCGATATTGGGCGACCCCTTCCTGCATGGTTGAATAAAGAGTACGGTAGCGTTCTTCACTTTCACGCAGTTTTTCTTCAGCTTCCTTCCGTTCGGAGATATCGATAAAACTTTCCAGCAGGTGTTCTTTACCGTTGAACTCAACCTTAGTAACAGTTTTTAATATCGGAATTTTCCGACCGTCAATGGTCAACAAGGTGCGTTCTGACTTGTCGATCTCCTGCAATTCATCGGTGATTGGGCAGCGCCCTTCAATGGCTGGGCAGATAAAATTCTGGCAGACTTCACCCTGCAAACTGTTCAGTGGGTAGCCAGTCATTTCAACGACAGCTTGATTGGCATAGACAATTTTGTGAGTCTGCGGATCAATTAGTAGAATCCCGGCTTGAGCACTGTTTACAATTGTGTCAAGACGATTTTCTGCTTCGCGCAGCGCCTCCTCGTTTGTCTTTCGCTCAGTAATATCCGAGTAAACAAGGACTATATGAGAAATAATATTATCTTTGTTTTTAATTGGAGTGCCGAAAACGTGATAATAGTGGTTATTTGCGGTAAATTCTGAATTTTTCTGTGTTTCACCAGTCGCGAGAACCCGTTCGAAAATACAATCTTCTGGGGGGATGCTGGATCGACAGACGGCGTCACTGCAACAGAGATGCAGGGGGTCTTTCTCCGCAGGGAAAAACAATTCTTGGCTAGTTCGATTAAAGGATGTGAGCTGTTTCTCTGTATTGACAACCAGAATACTGGCACCTGCTGAATTGAATATCGCCTGAAGTTCACCCATTGCAAAACTCAGGTCTTCGTTGGTTTCGTTGAGGTGTTCAATAACCTGGGCAAAAGATTCCCCGACAATACCGATCGGATCGACACTGATCAGGGTTTCATCGTCTAACTCCTCCGGTTTGAGTGGCAGAGTGCCCATGACGGTCAGCAACTGATCTGTTTTTTCACGAATATAGTTGCGCAGCTCATGCTCTTGATTTTTTAGTTTTTCATTCTCAACGCGGAGCTGCTCAATAGACAACTGCATATCTCCAATGGGAGATGCTGGAGTAGAAGCTTTTGCAGCCGCGGACTTGGACTCCTGTGTATTCCTCAAGTTTTTAGGGACTCTTTTTTATAGCTATTTTCGCTATTGAAATTTCATAATAATTATTTTTATCTTTGACTTCAACATGGTAGCCCATATTGCCAATTGCCTCACAGATGCGATTGGTCGAATCGTGATTATCCGTCAGGATGTCCAATCGTATACTGCCGTCACGCAGGAGTTCTTTGTAATTATTGACTTCACGCAACGCAGTCAGCAGAGAAGAAGGGCAGATCTGCCCGCAGACATCAATTTCTACTGAGTTGTTTGTTTTTTCGTTCATCGATTGTTTCCTTCTCTTACTATTTCAAAACGTAGCGGGTTAATAGGAGAGTACCGATCCACGCTCCGGGCAGTAATCCCAAAGTAAACAAAAGGCTCTGCAGTGAGAGTAATGGCAGGCCACCAAGCAAATGCCAGACATTGCAGGCAGGCGACATCCTCGCCGCAAGACCCATAATAACGCCACCGAAAAGGGCAGAGAAAAGCTGACAACGGGGAATGTCAAACCGGCAGCTGAATTTACCCATGCTGACAGCAGAGAGAGCTGCTCCGATGACGATCCCCGATATCAGCGGAAATTGTACCAGAGCAAGGCCATCCCAAAAGGGGCCAGCTCCGGCCTGGAGGGTCTGGTTGCTGAGGGGCAAGAAATACTCAAATCCACGCCCCTGAAAATAGCTTAGCGAGGCGACATGTTCCGGCATCAGCAGTTGTTCAAAAAACGCCCCGACTTTAGCATAGCTGGTGGTAATCCCAATCGGCATGCCGAGCAGGGAGAAAGAAACCAGCCCGATGACTGCTAACAGCAGCGCCGCAGTACGCGGCTGCAGATAACCCTTCACTTGGTTCGGACGCAGCAACAGCCCTTTTGCTTGCCACTGATATAGCAGGCCGCCAGCACCAATCAACAGGAGACAAATCATCAGAGTCGGTGGCAGGCCCAACAGTTGCGGCAGTGTGGCAGCATCCCCCCATCTGGTTGCAAGTGTTAGTTGTTTCCAGCGAGGGTGAACTTCTGCGTACAGAGCGCTGCCGGCCAACAGACCTAAGAAAGCGCACGCAGCAGGCAGGCTGCCGGCTCCAAGTTTGTATAGGGTGCCAACCACACAGCCGCCAGCTAAAACCCTGCCGATGCCGAATAATATGCCACCAAGCAGATTGGTCAGAGACGGCAGACCGTAGAGTGAGGAAGGAAGGCTATAGTTCAGGACCCCAACGAGACGGGCCATTTCAAATAGCAGCATACTGGAAGCAATCAGCAGGATCAGACTGCGTAGCAATGGACTATTGCGGAATAAAAACAGATCGCGAAACATGCCGGCAATACAGAAATCAGAACGATGCATAATGATTCCGCTGGCTAGGCCGAGAAATGCTGAGAGCAGAATTATAATAGTTTGATTTTCCATTTATCCCCATTTACTAGAAGACTCCATGCAAGTCTATTGATTAATGATCTATAATACAACATTAATAATCATGGATTTAGACTTTTTTTAATTGCTGGATCTGTCAGTGGCTTGGAGTAAATAATTTGTTCATAAATTCATTCCATTTTTGTGCAAAGCATGCGCAGATGGATATCAGTATAGAAATTATTGATAGCCGGCAGCTCTGATCGTCAATTTTCTGTTGGCCAATCTTCTTGACAAGTTGCAGTGCATAAATGATAATTCGCGGCCCTTACAGGCCCAAAATAATATCGGGATGTAGCGCATTTTGGTAACGCACTTGACTGGGGGTCCTCTAACAATTACAGCTACTTAAATATAACCATATGAGATTATTTAAGGCACTTACCTTTGGGTAGGTGCCTTTTTTGATGCTCCGGTCAATGTCCGGACCAAGGACAGTGAAAAGTCAAATTTGCATGTTTCCTCTTTCAATGAAAGTGTATCTTCGGCCCCAGAAAATAGCTCTGCTATTTCCGCAGACAGATGACCACACTAAGAGTAAAAACCCGTCCGACTATGCACGCCTTCAGTGCCTTAAATTGATTTTCGGCAACGACTAAAGAAAAATACCCCCATCCAATACAAAGGATGGGGGTAAATACCGAAATAACAGCGTCGATTAAACGACTCAGACTTACTCTCTTAATTATTGTTATTCTTTATTTTCATCTCAACCTGCGTTGTTGCTTGTACTTCATCAACAACAGTTCCATCAGCGAGAATAATCTGAGCAGTCCAATCGACGATATCTCCATTATTCAAATCTGCGGTCCATTTGAATTTGCTTTTCACTTTTTTATTAGGAGCTAGATCAGCAAACTCGATCGTAAACAGACTACCATCTGTCCCAGTCACAACTAATGTACCTGTTGCTGCTTCTTCAGCCTCTTTCGCGTTCTGAAAGACCAGGGTCAGTGCCGTGGATTTCCCATCAGTAATCGTATCAGCGACAGTGAACTCAGTAATACTCACATCGGATAAAATTGGCGCATCTGTCACATAAGCCTCACTCGAGGAGGTTTTCGTTACTTCGACCCCGGAGCCATTGTCTGCATCAATATAGCTCATTGTGACAATTGTTCCAGCAGCAACGGCACTGAATTCTTCCGGCAGGGTTGCGACAAATACGCCGCGGTTTTCGCCTAGTTCAAGCAGAGTCAATGTTGCTGACAGCCCTGTACTACTTGAGATAGTAACAACAACTTCTTCCGCTACCAGCGGATCCAGATTGAGATCAGCATCGCCGACCCGTGCGGTCAGCAGACTGCTGACAACAAAGCTATCTTTCGGATCGAGAAGAACTTGCGCATCAGAACTGCTGAACACCAACACTGGGCTAGGCTCTACACCAACATAAGTAGGGGCTGCTATGCCAGAGGTATCGCGTGTCGGGGTGATACGAATGGTAAAGGTGTTGCTGGGGAAAGTTGCTACATCACCGATTGTTACGACGTAGTTGAGTCCCACATTGACCAGGTCGTCGATCTCGCCCATGGTGTAGGAAAGATTCTCTCCCATTGTTTCGATAGCTTCGGTAGTGATAGCAGCGAAGTCGGTTTGCGATCCGCCCATCCAGCCTAAAGCACCAATGGCGGGGTTATAGCCGTACCAAGCCAACAGTTCAGCATCGGTCTCTGGGTTGCCATCGTCGTCAAAGAAAATTCCGTAAGGCAGCATGTTGTTCGACAACCATGGGCCGAACTGGTTTGCAATCGCTGAACCGGCTGGAACTTCTGCATAATCACTGCCCAAGGTTACGGTAGCAGTCAGGGTAGATGTCAGTGGTTGTTCACCAACGACATATTCATTGATGTAAAAACCGGCTCGTTGTGCTGGATCAAAAAAGCCGATGCTGCCGGTGTGCTTGTCGAGGGGACCAAAAAGACCGGCAGAAAAGTTCGCTAACTGCCCGTCGCTCCAGATATCTGAAGGAACAGAAACATTCAAATTAGCAAGGTTGGTGTCTGCAACAGCAACAAAATCTATACCGACGCCAAAACCGACTTCAATGGTAAATCCTTCGAGTCGCTCACCGGTCCAGTTGTTAATTTTCTGAAACACCTGATATTCACGCGAGCCGACTTCAGCTTCGACGTTGAACACCAGGTCAACACTGTCCGAACCGACACCGTCAATCGATGCAGGGAGCATCGCCAGCTTGTAGCGCTTGTGACTCTGGAAAGGGCTGCTGCAGATAACCTGCTCAGGATCGTCAGAGTCGAGAAAGTGCTCCGCACGGTACGAGGTCGCCATGATGCAGTTGGTTGGCTTCGGAGCTTTGACTCCAGTATCATCATTGATAACCTTGATCCCGGCTGGCTCACCGACCGGCCAGTCCTTGGCCAGGGAGTAACCCATCAGCACAGGGGTGTTAATATCACCATCATCAACGTGCCCTGCATAGGTGAAGTCAGAATCGTCTGGAAAGGTATAGGCGCCCGTAACTTCATCGAAAGCGGTCTCACCGCCGGTTCCGTTTAAATTAATGACAACATTGTCCAGGTTCCAGCCACCAAATCCAGCGGCTCCGGTTGCTGTAGCCGGAACGGAGGTAATTTTTCCCGCTTGGGCAAAGCAGGCAAAGGTCATCATGGCAAAAAGCAATAGCAGTAACTTAATTTTCATGGATCAATTCCTTTCAAAGGTAAATTAGACTCTCATATTAGAACTTAACTTAATTACTTAACTTTCCATTTATCATTCCAGAGTAATAAGTCGTAAATAATATTTAATCCTCCCTTCTCGTGTCTAAACAAATCGATACTAATCACGGTAAATACTCAACTTAAATACTCGACTTTCTACTTATTATTCTAGAGTAATATAATCGTAAATAATATTTAATCCTCACTTTTCGTGTCTAAACAAGATCGATACTAATCACGGCAGGCTCTGCAGCAAAAAATAGGCCACAACTGAAAAGTCACCGAGGTTGAATTGATGGATCAAGGTAAAACTTTATGGAATATGAGGATTTAGAATTATTATAATTTCTTATATCATTCATGGAATGGGAAATTTTATGTGTTTGAAATCAAATTCTGGGAATTTCGCAGTGTATTATTGTGAAATTCCCAGAATTTGATTTTATTTACTGATACTCCACCTCAATGCCTTCTCAAAAACGCGACATTCAACCGGTGGAACCTCATTGTTCAATGTTGTTGATAACAAAACCGAAGACTACTTTAAAGGTGCTACTAAACAAGCAATTTTAGCTTTTACAGTGGCGAGAGCCCTTAAAGATGCTATTTCTGTTACCCAGCCAGCACAGGTTGGCGTTAGTTTAGGTGGGTGAAGCTAGTTTCCATACTGGGGAGATTCTGGACCCTGCCAATGATATGGTTAAAGATTATTCCACAGCCATGAAGTATGCAATTGGATCG
>JASJGU010000231.1:0-10236 GCA_033791385.1 Desulfuromusa sp. | reverse complement strand
GATATTCTTTACCCAAATTATCCAGCAGGTTCTGGGTTTCCTGACGACCAAGCAGCTCATGGCCATGGCTTTTAATCAACTCACTCAGGTGGGTTGCAACAACAGTGGTGTTATCAACAACGGTATAACCAGAAATCTGAGCGCGCTCCTTTTTATCCTCAGAGATCCAGACGGCTGGTAGTTTAAAAGCCGGCTCAACCGTTTCGATACCCTTTATCAATTCTGTTGCAGTGCCAGGATTCATCGCTAGAAAATGGCCGGGGAGCAGCTCTCCACCACCGATTTTCACCCCTTTAAGGACGATGGCATATTCGTTAGGCTTGAGCTGTAAATTGTCCTTGATATGTACCGGTGGCACAATGAAGCCCATGTCGAGGGTAAACTGCCGCCGGATCGATTTAATCCGTGGCAACAGTTCCCCGTTTTGAGCAGTATCAACCAGTGGAATAAGGCCGTAACCAACTTCCATCTCGAGCAAATCAACAGACAGCATCTGCTCATAGTTTTCTTCTTCCAGTAGCTTCGGTGCTGGAGCGTCATCATGCTCTTTTTGTTCACTTTCCTGAGCCTGAGTTTTTTGTACCTGCCAGGCAATCCCGGCAACAATCATGGAAAGCAGGAAAAAAGGCAGTTGTGGCAATCCCGGAATCAGAGCGAAGCCAAGCAGAATCACCGACACCACCCAAAGAGCTCTTGGGTGAATAGTGAACTGGCGTTTTATTTCGCTGCCAAAGTCACCATCACCCGAGGTTCTGGTGACCATAATACCGGCGCCGGTTGAGATAATCAGGGCGGGGATCTGACCAACGAGACCATCACCTACCGTCAAAATAGTATAGTTGGCGGCGGCTTCGGCCATCGGCATCCCTTTTTGCATGACACCGATCACAAACCCGGCACCAATGTTGATCAGGGTAATAATGATTCCGGCGATAGCATCCCCTTTGACAAACTTACTCGCACCATCCATAGCGCCGTAGAAGTCTGACTCGGAGGCAATCTCCTTCCGCCGTGAGCGCGCGTCTTCATCGGTGATCAATCCCGCGTTCAGATCGGCATCGATCGCCATCTGTTTGCCCGGCATTGCATCCAAAGTGAAACGGGCAGCAACTTCAGCAACCCGTCCGGCACCCTTGGTAATAACCATAAAATTGATCAATACCAGAATCGTGAAGATGACCACCCCGACCACATAGTTTCCACCGACCACAAACTGGCCGAAAGACTGAATAACATTTCCGGCTGCTGACGGACCTTCTTCACCGTGCAACAGGATCAGGCGGGTCGAAGCCACATTGAGAGAAAGACGGAACAGGGTCGTGACCAGTAAAACACTGGGAAAGATCGCAAAGTCGAGCGCCCGCGAGGTATAGAGAGAAATAATCAGGATCAGCAGCCCGATGGTGATATTCAACGCGAGGAAAATGTCGAGCAGCATCGGAGGTACCGGCAAAATCATCAACATCAAGATCAGGACTAAACCGAATGCAACAAGTAAATCACTACGAAATAAAGTTTCTCGCCAGCGATTGTTGATAATGCCATCTAATGTTGCCATATATTTCTCCATCAAGTCTGAATTCTGACAGGGCAATGTCAAGCTTTTGGCTTAAAGAAAACCCTGATTCTTATTCTGTTATAAACTACTTATACTTGTAATTTCAGCAAGTTAACTCTTCTTCAAGCCATAAACATAAGCCAGAAGTTCGGCCACGGCGGTAAACATTTCTTCGGGAATTTCCTCCCCCACCTCTTGCTTGTACAAGGCCCGTGCCACCGGCTTGTTTTCGATGATGGGAATCTTATGTTCGCGGGCAATTTCACGAATCCGGAACGCCAGGTGATCAGCACCTTTGGCGATAATCTTCGGTGCATTCATTTCACTTCTTTGATAGGAAATCGCAATCGACAAATGGGTCGGGTTGGTGACAATGACATCTGCCTTAGGAACTTCTGCCATCATCCGTTTACGCGCCATCTGCTGCTGCACTGAGCGTACTCGAGCCTTGAGTTGCGGATCCCCTTCCGTTTCTTTGAACTCTTCCTTAATTTCCTGTTTAGTCATCTTCATTTTCTGCTCCATCTCATACCGGGAAAACATAAAATCGATCGCTGCCAGAGCGATCATAATTCCGCAAGTTTTCCCCATAACCAGAAAAGCCACCTGGCCGAGAAAGAGCAAGGTCTGGTTCAAGTCAAGTAACGACAAGGTCAGAGCCGTATCAAATTCGTTAGCAACAGTCTTGTAAGCAACAAAACCAATTAATATTATCTTGGCCAGTGACTTGATCAGTTCTACAGCCGAGCGTTTAGAGACAAATTTAGCCATCCCTTTGATCGGATCGAATTTGCTTAACTCTGGTTTAAAAACCTTGGTGGAAAAGAGAGGGCCCACCTGCAGAAAGGAGGAAAAAAAACCCACCAGCAAGGTGAGCAGAAAAATCGGCCAGAGCAGCTTTGCCATCACCGCACCCATCTCCCAAGCCAGATTCACAACCCCGATCGGTGTTGCTTGAAACTCTGCCATTAAGTGCAACAAGCCAGTGTAGATTTTCTGCAGCTCAGCCCAAAAATTACGGGCGTAAAAAACCCAGAGCAACAGCGACATGGTCAGCAATGCCGCTGTAGCCACCTCTTTACTTTGTGCCACCTGGCCTTTCTCACGAAAATCCTGGCGCCGTTTTCCGGTTGCCTCTTCAGTGCGTTCCTGGCCCGACTCTTCAGCCATCGATTTCTCCTGGCAGCGTTAAATATTGAACCGGGCGGGTCCCTGGGGCACCCGTGGTTCAGAATATATGTCGATATTTTGGCAGTTTACGGTTGAAAACTACATCAAACTGAAGAGACGCAAGAATCGTTCCGGTAGTGAGTAAAATTCTTCACGAAGAAGGCTTGTCACCACACCAAAGGTCAGACCCATAACGATAAAGGAGATGCCAATATTGACCGGGAAGGAAATCATGAACACATTAAGTTGAGGAAAGACCCGCGACATGATACCGAGGGTCAGTGTGGATAGAATCAAAAGTGCCAGAATCGGTGCAACCAGTCGAACACTTAAGATCAGGGAATGGTTTGCCACCTCAATAATCATCGGGATAGCTCCGCCCGACAAGGTTATACTTCCTGGTTGCAACATTTCGAAAGAGGAGACAATGGCTTCAAGAAAGAGGTGATGGATATTGAGAGAAAGAAACAATAGGATCGCAAATATCCCCTGAAACCGAGAAATCAGAGCAACCTGCGATTGAGTTGTCGGATCAAAGATATTGGCAGCGGCAAACCCCATCTGATAACCAATAAGCGAACCAGCAAATTCCGCCGCCATAAATGCTAATTGAGCTAAAAAGCCAACCAATAGTCCCAGAATAACTTCAGAGGCAATCAGCAGCCCCAATTCAATGGGAGTAAAAGTTTGTGTTGGGATAAAATCTTTGACTACGGGATAGGTCAGCATGGAAAATAAGACCGCAACAGCAAGCCGTATTTGTGGTGGAATCTGTCCACCGCTAAAGACTGGAATCGCCGCAAACATGGCAGCAACCCGTGCCAGACAGATCAGAAACCCCTGTATTAATGGTAGAGAAAATTCTGGCAGGTCCATCTACTGTGATCCTGTTTATGGGCCGATGGTCGGCAGTTGATTGAAGATTGAGATCAGGAAGGCGCTTGCTTTTTGCAGAATCCAGGGAGCGAAGATCAGCAGAGTAACAAAGACCCCGACAATTTTCGGAATAAAGGTCATGGTCTGTTCGTTGATCTGGGTAGCCGCCTGAAAAATACTGATGACCAGGCCGATGCCCAGAGCTGCAAGCAACATGGGGGCGGCACACATCAAAGTCGTTTCAATCGCCTGTCGACCGATACTGACAACATATTCAGGAGTCATAAAAAATCCTTTAGGTTAATAGGTTGAAGGCTGCTAGCGTATCTAAACACCTTCAGCCTAATAGCCTTCAGGCTGCCTTTACTGCCTCTCCTATCCAAAACTCTGGACCAGAGAACCAATCACCAGCGACCAGCCATCCACCAGAACAAAAAGCAGAATCTTGAACGGTAGAGATACAATAATCGGTGGCAACATCATCATCCCCATTGACATCAAAATCGAAGCGACAATCATATCGACCACCAGAAAAGGGACAAACAACAGAAAACCCATCTGAAAGGCACGTTTCAATTCTGAAAGCATAAACGCCGGAATCAGAGTCATCATCGAGATATCAGCCTGATTTTCCGGTTGTGGTGATTTTGAGATATCAACCAGCAGTTGCAGATCTTTTTCACCAACCTGAGAAAACATAAACTTGCGCATCGGTTCAAGTGCCTGCTCTAAGGCTTTCTCCTGACTGATCTCTTTATTCAGGTAGGGCTGCAGTGCCTGCTCATTAATCTGGTTGAAGACCGGCGCCATGATAAAGAAGGTTAAAAAAAGTGCCAGACCGACAACAATTTGGTTGGAAGGTGCCGATTGGGTTCCCAGTGCCTGACGCATGAATGATAAAACGATAACAATTCGGGTGAAACCAGTGGTCATTAACAGAATCGCCGGAGCAACGGAAAGAATGGTTAAAACAACGAGAATTTGCAGGGCAGTGGAAACTTCTCCGGGATCAGTAGCCTCCCCAATCCCAAGAGTAATTGTTGGTAATCCCGCAGCGTAGGCACTAAAAGGCAGCAACAAACACAGTAGCAAAAAAGCAATCTTCAGCTTCATGATTGCGCCTCTTCCACCTGCTGCAATGTTTCAGCAAATTTGTCACTCGATGGTATTTTACTCAGATATTCAATTCGGTCATTACTCATTCCAAGTAGCATCTCTTCTCCACGAACTTTAACCACACATAAAAATTTTCGCCCGCCTAATGGTCGTGTCTCCAAGACCTGGATCAAACCATTTTTTTTCTGTGGTAAAAGACTGAGACCTTTGCGGTTGGCAGCATACAACAGCAAGAGAATCCCAATGATAACTGCTAACGCGGCCAGCATTTTCAGGGAAGATCCGAGCAGACTTGGCTCAGCCATGGTGTCGGCTGCAAAACCCGGTTGCGCAAGAAAAAGAAGTAGTAGAAAAATCGCTAGACGCATAAGTGCAGCTTTCGCAAAAGTCATGAGATGACTAACCCAGTTTTTCGATCCGCTCTGAGGGACTGACCACATCGGTCAGCCGCAGGCCGAACTTTTCATTGACAACAACCGCTTCGCCACGAGCAATAAGGCGCGAATTAACATAAAGGTCTAGGGGTTCACCAGCCAGTTTATCAAGCTCAACCAAGGAACCTTCCTGTAATTGCAACAGGTCACGAACCAGAATGCGAGAACGACCAACTTCTACCGAAACCTCTAGAGGAATATCCAGCAGTAGATCAATTCCGCGCTCATCAAAACTCCCCTTTTGGGGAGCCACGCTTTCCATAGATTGTCCATTTTCCAGATTTACATCACTCATCATCTATCCTCCGTTGGGAATCCGCCCCATAACACGAATTGCTTTTTTACCGCCCTGAACACCAGCCATGCCGAGAAACTTTGGACGTTTTTCTATCATTATCTTCAGTGGCGTATCTGGCTTACAACCAAGATCAATGACATCTCCGACCTGAAAATTAAGAATGTCACGAACCCGTAGCGATAATGTTGCCAGCAGAGCCTCGATTTCTACTTCCATATGATCGAGTTCATCGAAAACCAGCGCTTGCCATTTACTGTTTTGAACTGCACTGCTCGGAACAGTTTTAACCTGCTGTTTCTTTTGCAATGGTTCTAATGCGGAATGGGGAATAACCAAAGTAATATCCCCCTCAAGACTATCAATAGAGACCTTGAAACGCGCTGCGACAACGCCAACTTCTGGACTGACAAAGTTGAGTAACCGCAGGTTGCTAACTACTTCGACCAAAGATGCTTTAATTTCCTGTAGTTGCAGAAAACCTTTATTTAACTCAGGACAACCCGAACTGATAACGTCACGAATCACATTCAGTTCAATAGCACTCATGCCCCGACTGGGAACCAGGGTCTGATCATCCGAGTTTCCGCCGAGCACCATTTCAACCAGTGCGAAAGAGAGTTGCTCATCAAAAACCAGCAAAGCACCACTGGTGAGAGGCTCTAACTGCAGTACTCCGATTGCTCCGCGGCCAGATAAACGCTGCAACAGGACATCAAAAGACATCGACTCCATCGCTTCCAATTTGATGTGCGCAGCACGCTGGAAACGAGTGGATAATGACAGGGCATAATTCCGCGCAAAACTGTCGAGAATCAGATCGTAATTTTTGAGTTTCCAACCTTCGTGCCCATCAGCCTTGAACAGGTTGCAGGTTGCTGCCGCAGAAGATCTGGTCGCCCCTAAGTCTGACTCAGAACCGACTGATTCAATATCGACATCACCGTGTCTCACTGCTGACAGAAGGTCGGCAATCTCTTCTTTACTGAGTATCTTTTCCACGCCGGAGCCTTTTATTGGACGACAAAATCGGTGAAATAAATTCGTTTAACCTTACCTTTGAGCAGAATGCTGTTGATTTTATTAATCAATTCGGCTCGCAATTGAATTTTCCCCTGCAAGTCGTTTAACTCCCCAAAGGTTTTATTTCCGATCAGCAGCAGAATAGCGTCCTTAAGCTGAGCCATTCTCTCATTGAGCTCCATCGAGGCCTCTAAGCCGTCAACTTCAATAGTGATCGCAGCCTTAAGATAACGGCTTTCCTGATCATCCGCTATGTTAACAATGAAACTGTCAATGTTGACCATCGGACCAACCTGCTTGGCCTGTTTTTCCAACTCGGCCTGTTCCTGTTCCGGAGAAATTTTTTCCTCTTCTTCTCCTCCCATAAAGAAAAAATATCCCGCTCCGCCACCTATCAGCAGAACCAAAACTGCGGCGATAATAATGATCAGCTTCTTTTTCGATCCGCCACCTTCTTCAGGTTGTTCCGCTGCTTCTTTTTTTGCCATTATGCGTTCCTTCCATTATGCGTTTCTGATCACATTTTCAGAAAAATATGCAGTTAAAACGGTGCTTGATCTTTTGCATCTAACAAATAAGGGAGCTCCTGATTTGGGTCACCCTGGCTTTCGAGTACAAATTCAACTCGCCGGTTCAATGCCCGCTCACGCTCACTGGCATTCGGAAACAGCGGTTTTTGTGAACCATAACCCGTTGCCGACATGCGATTCAGTGGCACTAGCTGGTTAGTGGCGAGAAACCGTAATACGATGACCGCACGGTTAACAGAGAGGTCCCAATTATTCATTTCATCGCCAAGATCATCGGTATGCCCTTCAATTTTCAGATTCAGCGGCAAGGGACGAATCAGTTCAGCAACTTTTTGCAGAATCGGTTCTGCTTCCGGCTGAAGATACCTCTGACCAGATTTAAACAGGACTGCTTCATCAATCCGCAGCACAACAGCACCACGATCCTTGACCAGCTTGATTTTTTTATTCAACTTCAATTCACGTAATTTGGTTTTTAAGCGACGATAGACCTGCGAAGTAAAATCATCATTCACCGGTGAAAAAGTAACAACCTTAGGTTGTGAAATTTCAGTTTTGTCGCTGCTACCCATAACCCCGAATGCTCCCGACAGAGAATCACTTGCTTGTTGAAATTTCACTTTATCCATATTAGCCATTGACAACATCAACACGAAAAATGTCAGCAGCAGGGTCACCATATCACTGAAGGTGACAATCCACATGGGCGCCCCAGCGGGGGGGCATTTGTGCTTTTTCTCCATGGTCAGTCCCCGTTAGCCAAAGTTACTTTGACGCTCTTTGGGAGAAACAAAGGCGTGCAGCCGTTGTTCCATCAAACGTGGGTTTTCACCCTCCAAAATCGCCTTCATCCCCTCAGTTACCAGGGTTTTATTCAACACTTCACTCGCCGAACGTAACTTCAACTTTCCCGCAATTGGATTGGCAATAATATTGGCAATAACCGCCCCGTAAAAAGTTGTCAAAAGGGCAACCGCCATTGCCGGGCCGATAGAAGAGGGATCACTCATATTTTGCAGCATCTGAACCAGACCAATCAGAGTACCGATCATTCCCATGGCTGGTGAATAGGCCGCAATTGTAGAAAAGATATCGGCCCCTTTCTCGTGTCGTTCTATGACATATTCAATTTCTTTCTCCAGCATATCTTTAAGAGCTTCCGGTTCCTGGCCATCAACTGCCATTTGTAACCCTTTGAGGAAAAACTCATCATCAATCTCATTCATCACCGCCTGCAACGAGAGAATTCCCTCTTTACGTGCTTTCCCGGCATAGGTAATCAATTTTTCAATTGTATCGATAGGAGACTGGGCTTTATGAAAAAAAGCTTTGCGGGCAACGTTGAAGGCCCCGAGAATGTCGCCAAAAGGAAAATGTACCAAAACGGTGCCGGTGGTTCCGCCAAGAACGATAATCATCGAAGCAATATCGATAAAAATCATCAGAGAACCACCCTGCAGGATGGCAGAGAGCACCAACCCAATGGCAGCCAACAAACCGATAATTGTTGCGAGATCCATATCTGTCCTCTATCCCGTTTTTATCCAATCGTAAACTTTTATCCCGCCCATGGACTGACCAACCAGGCAAGAAAGCTCCAAAGTTATGACTTTCGGATGACTAAACTTAGTATCGATTAACTGTAAAGCAGATTACGTGCCAGCTCATCAAAATATTAAAATAAAATTAAAAACCAATTAAATCGGACAGTTAAAAGCCATAAAAATAAGTTTAATGATAACAAAGAATGCCGCCACTGAAAATCAGGGCGGCATTCTTTATCATGTCATGATTTTGACCTATAGTGACTACCTCTTCAGGTTAATGACTTCTGCCAACATTTCGTCTGTTGTGGTAATGGTTTTGGAGTTGGCCGAAAAACCACGTTGGGTGGTAATCATCTTGACGAATTCCTGCGCCATATCCACATTCGAGAGTTCCAGAGCATTGGTAAAGATATTCCCTACCCCAGATCCGATCGTACCAATAACCGGAGCACCGGAGGTAGTGCTCTGGGCATACATATTACTGCCAATTTTGGTCAAGGAACTCGGGTTGGTGAATTTTGCCAACGGAATACGCATTAGTTCCCGTGGTGTCCCATTGGAAAAGTTACCAACAACATTGCCAAGCTCATCAACACTCAGTTTGACCAGAGTACCGGTACCGAACCCATCCTGTTCTTGTGACACAACCACCGAAGGGCTGGCATATTGACTGGTCTGCATATCGATGGAAACCTGTTGAGTCTGAATTGAGCCATTAATCCAATCCAAAGTCCCGGCAGTTGTTGTCGCGGTGGGTCTTGGAAAAACAGGATCACTGCTGGTATCACCAGCTACAGTGTAGAGATCAACTCCATCGATAGTAATCAAATCTCCACTGGCATCAAACCCCAGCGCTCCACTGCCAACGATCTCCAAAACACCCGAGGCACCACCCGTGACTTCTCCGCCATCAACCACGGTGTTCCAGTCCCATGCTTGGTCAGCAGTTTTGGTAAAATAGGTCGTCATCAGGTGAGTACTACCCAAGCTGTCAAAAACCTGGATTGAAGTCGCATAGTTTGAACTCGCTGATGGATCCAAAGGATCAAACCCAGCAGTAATTGCTATAGAATCAGAATCAAGGTTGGTATTCAAATCAATATTTGCTGTCGGCTCAGCAGGGGTAAACGATTGGGTATTCGCCCAGATTGGAGTCAGATCGCCAACAGTATTGCCATTGACATCCAGCTCATAGCCCATCACGTTGTATCCTTCAGGGTTGACCAGAAACCCACCGGCATCAAAACGAAATGCACCGGCCCGGGTATAGTTGTTGGATGCATTGCCAGTGGACGGATCACTGACGATAAACAAACCCGCCCCCTCAACTGCCAGATCGGTATTGGTTTCAGTATTTTCGAAAGTTCCCTGGCTGAAAATAGTATCCACGGTCGACAGACCGACACCTCGACCAACCTGAGACGTTCCGCCAGATCCAGAAACCTGACTCGATAGCAGATCACCGAAAATCGTCCGGCTCGATTTAAATCCGACGGTGTTAGCATTCGCAAGGTTGTCACCAAGAACACTCATCGCGTTGGCATTTGCATTAAGTCCACTGACTCCACTATAAAGAGCACTAGATACTCCCATTTTATTTCTCCTGTTTGGAAGCCGCGTCAATCAGTCGGCGGCTTGCGAACCTCCTCAAAGAGGACCGGTTCGGTTAGGCAATCACTGCGCTATC
>JASJGU010000230.1:0-2823 GCA_033791385.1 Desulfuromusa sp. | reverse complement strand
TATTGGATGCGCCACCGGCAGCAACGATAACGGTTTTGGATTTGAATACGTGGTAATCACCGGTACGCACGTTGAAGCCGACAGCACCGGCGACACGGTTTTCCTTGCCGTCATCCATCAGCAGATGGGTAACACAGATGCGGTTGAATATCTTGTCAGCCGATTTCTTTGCGGCTTCAGCCACGATCGGCTTATAGGACTCACCGTGGATCATGATCTGCCAACGCCCTTCGCGTAGATAGGAGCCAGATTTGGGATCGCGCATTATCGGCAAACCCCATTCCTCGAACTGGTGTACGGTCGAGTCAACGTGACGCGCCATATCAAACAACAGGTCTTCGCGAACCATTCCCATCAAGTCGATCCGCGCGTAACGCACGTGATCTTCTGGATTGTTTTCACCAAAGCGGGTTCCCATGTAACAGTTGATTGCGTACAAACCCTGTGCCACAGCACCTGAACGGTCGATGTTGGCTTTTTCCGCGATAATGATCTTCTTGTTCTTACCCCAGTAGCGCGCTTCGAAAGCTGCACCAGTACCACCAAGGCCAGCACCTGCGATCAGGATATCGATATTGTCTTCTACGATAGTTTTAGGCATTAGTAGGCCACCCCTGCTTTCATTTTAAGTCCGTTGGACTTCAGGGTGTGAATATCACCGTCATCCATGCGGATGTACTTTGGCTCGCTATATAGTAGTTGGCTGTCACGCATTTCCGGGGATGGTTCAGGCGCATCGGCAAGCTTCGGAATGGCCGTGCCCCAGGGTTTTGTGGTGATAGGCGCCAGCAGATTCATGTCGGTTTCACCGTTGCGGGATTTGATCCGCCAGGCAATGACACCTTTTTCCTCATCACGGATCACTCTTACCGAGTGGCCCAGCGGAGCAAAGTCTGCATAACCCCGAACGTCAATGGCGTTTTGCGGGCAGGCTTTGACGCAGGAGTAACACTCCCAGCACATGTTGGGTTCGATGTTGTAAGCGCGTCGCGTGGTCTTGTCGATGTGCATGATGTCTGAAGGACAGATATCGACACAGTGTCCGCAACCATCGCAGCGAGTCATGTATACAAAAGTAGGCATAAAATTCCTCTCTTTAAATTATTAGCTTCAGTGATTAGCTTCAGTGATCAGCAAACCCGGATTTAGTAGTGGTTCGGAGACTCACGCTTGATTCCAAGTCCCATGTAAGGTGGCTTTTCACCCATGTAAGTCGGGATATCCGGAAACTTCGCTTGAAGCGCAGGATCCGACAAATCGCCGAGGTCTGGCAAATTCTCTTGCGAGCCATCCGCCTTGGTGAGCTTTTTCTGGTAAGCGGCCGCTGGCTTGAAGAACATGTGGGCAAACTTTGACCACATCACGGTGCAGAACAAAATGGTGGAGGCGGCGACAAAGATCATGAAGAACAGCAGGTTCAATGCGCCGAGGCCCTGGGTGATTGACCATAGCAGGGCAAAGGTAGTCATCATCAGCACCGACAGGACGAACAGGTCAGCACGTACCACGCGATGCCAGGGATTGCCTTCTGCGTTGACATCGACACGGATCTTGAACCAGAACCAATAACCGCCTACACAGACACTCAGAGCAGCGATGTGCCACAAAGCAACGACCAGCCAGGGTGCGGCCTCGGCAGGGGTGGGGTAGGAGAAAATCAGCATTATAGTAGTGACGACGAAAATGATAAAACCGTACATCGTCAACAGGTGTGCCAGACGGCGATGGGGATTGCAAAACTCGGACGAGGTCAATATTTCGTTAGCCACGGTGGTAATTGCCACTGAGACCTTGTCACCGCTAGAGAGGGTGCGTTTTGCAGATTTCTTGGCTTTCTTAGCGTTCTCAAAAAAGTATTGGGCGCTCTTTTTATGAATGACGTCGAAGATGGTACCAGCGACAACCGCCAGAAACATGAGAACGACATAAGTCTGCATGACGGCGGGCGTCAGGAAACCTAGCAGGTCGTGAAAAGGGTTGGTAAACATGGCGGCTCCTCAGATTATTGGTATTAACAGGCCCATGCTAATGATGCCTGTGAGAATAACCAATCAAGTTTCTTTGTTCAGTGATTAATCTATTTAATCCGTGCACAAGAATGATTTTGGATACTCGGCGGACAGTATACCTGTTAATTCTCAAATCGGGGGCAGGATACGGGTTAATCCTCGACTGACCTGATTTAGATCATGCTCATCTTGCAGGGAGCTAAGCCACGAGGCCCGATTGCTCAGATCCAGGGATACCGCCTGATGCCCAACCACGCACAGCTGTTCATGGTGTTGGTGCTGGACGATGCTTTAATAAGCGAAGACAGCGGAGGTTGGTTCAAGGGTTTGAGGGGGTGCCGCTGTGTTGGTTTTGATATTTGTCGGCGGCTCCTCAGGCTTGCACATGCAAGCCTGAGGTCGCCAGCTCCTTTCTATGAGGCTGATCTGGATTGGTTGATGCGCTTAAGAAGCGTAGTTAGCCGCAACAAACTCCCAGTTAGCCAATTGCCAGAAAGCTGCAACGTAGTCAGGCCGCTTGTTGCGGTAATCGATGTAGTAAGCGTGTTCCCACACATCGCAGGTCAGCAACGGCTGGTGTCCTTGCTTCATCGGATTTTCGGCATCGTCGGTATTGACGATCTCAAGACTGCCCGCACTATTTTTAACCAACCACGTCCATCCCGAACCAAAGGTGCCGAGAGCTGAGGCGGCAAATTGGTCTTTGAATGCCTCAAAGCTGCCAAAATCCCGATCAATGGCTTCGCCAAGTCCAGCAGTGGGAGCGCCGCCGCCGTTTGGACTCAGGCAGTTCCAGTAAAAGCTGTGGTTCCAT
>JASJGU010000229.1:0-12726 GCA_033791385.1 Desulfuromusa sp. | reverse complement strand
GGATGGATCGCGCCAGTGCTGACTATATGGGGATGCTTGCCACAGTTATGAACAGTCTGGCGATGCAGGATGCTCTTGAAAAGCAGGGCGTAGTGACCCGAGTTCAGTCGGCGATTGACATGCAACAAATCGCTGAGCCTTATATTCGACGTCGAGCCGTACGCCATCTGGAAAAAGGGCGCGTTGTTATTTTTAGTGCTGGTACTGGAAATCCGTATTTTACTACTGATACCGCCGCCAGTTTGCGGGCTATGGAAATCAATGCCGAGGTTATTCTTAAAGCAACTAAAGTAGACGGTATCTATTCCGCCGATCCAAAGAAAGATAAGAATGCTGTTAAACTGCCAGTATTAACCTACCTTGAAGTCTTGCAGAAGGGCTTGCAGGTTATGGATGCAACAGCAACGTCGCTGTGTATGGATAATAATCTGCCGATGATTATTTTTGATATGACTCAACGCGATAATATTAAAAAAGTAGTTCTGGGTGAGAAAATCGGAACAATTGTCCAGGGAGGTGACAGCAATGGTTAAAGAGGTCTTGAGTGAAACCCGTGCCGCTATGGATAAAGCGTTGAAATCCTTAAGGAAAGATATGACCAGGGTGCGTACCGGGCGTGCGAGTGTTTCTTTGCTGGATGATGTCAGGATTGATTATTACGGAGTATTAACACCGCTTAGCCAAGTAGCCACTCTTTCGGTTCCAGAAGCGCGCCTGATGACGGTTCAACCGTGGGAGAAAAACTTAATTCCTGAGATTGAAAAAGCGCTTTTTAAGGCAGATCTTGGAATGACACCGTCATCGGATGGAATATTGATCCGCTTGCCGGTTCCGGCACTGACCGAAGAACGGCGCCGTGAAATGGTGAAAATGATTAAGCGGATGTCGGAAGATACGAAAATTTCTGTGCGGAATTCGCGCCGTGATGCCAATGATAACCTTAAGATGCTGGAGAAAGAGAAAGAGATTGCTGAAGACGATCTCAAGCGAAGTGAAAAAGATGTTCAGCAAATTACTGATGAATTTATCAGTGCCATCGATACTATCGTGCAGAACAAAGAACAGGAAGTCATGGAAGTTTGATCCGCGAATCTGTGTCTTGACCAAAGGAGAGAATATATGGCTCTGAAAATTAATGAAGAGTGTATTGGCTGTGGCACCTGTGTGGATACTTGTCCCTTGGGAGCTATTGTCGAATCGGGTGATATTTACATGATTACAGACGAATGTACCGAATGTCGTGCTTGCGTTGATAGTTGTCCGGTTAATGCCATCGTTGACTGATTAAATTAGAATTGCATTATTACTAAGGGCGTTGTTGAAACGCCCTTTTTTTTTGAATTGTTGAAAAGAGCAATTTCTTGCTGTTCGGATATGAGCCGTGTTATTTTTTTAATACGTTTTTTTAATCATAAATCGAAGTTGTCTTTTTAGGTTTTCTGGATGCCAGAATTTACAAACTCTACCAAAACAAAACCCCTTGAGCATCTTGCTATTATTATGGATGGTAATGGGCGTTGGGCCAAACAGCGCGGATTGCCAAGGGTAACAGGGCACCAGAAAGGTGTTGAAGCGGTTACCAGAGTTGTTGATGAATGTGTTCGTCACGGTATCCGTTTCCTTAGTCTGTTTGCGTTCAGTTCTGAAAACTGGGGCCGCCCACGTCCAGAAATTGATGCGCTGATGGAATTATTGTTACAATTTCTGGTTTCGCAGCGGCAGAAGATGCTGACAGAAGGAGTCCAGTTGAGGGTTATTGGAGATCTTTCCCGATTATCAGAACCGGTTCAATCTGCATTGGCAGACGCTGAAAGGGAAACCTCACAAGGCCAGAGATTAACTTTGATTCTGGCACTTTCATACGGCGGCCGGGATGAAATTATGCGCGCTGCCAAGAAAATTGCCCAGCGTGCACTTGATGGCCACTTGGATATTAAGCAGCTCGATAACAAGTCTTTTTCAACTTTTTTGGATACCGGAGATTTACCCGAACCCGACCTGCTGATCCGTACCAGTGGTGAAGTCAGAATCAGTAATTTTCTGCTTTGGCAATCTGCATACGCAGAGTTTTATTTTACAGATGTTCTTTGGCCCGACTTTGATGCAGTGGAATTGCAGAAGGCTCTCGACGAGTATTTGCGGCGTAAACGTCGCTTTGGGCTCACAGATGATCAACTTGGGCAACAATGATAAAGGAGAGTAACGATTAAACAACGAATTATTACAGCTGTTATCGCTTTGCCGTTACTGATTGTACTGCTTGGATATGCCAATTCTGCTGTTTTTTCTGTTTTTCTGACCTTGGTCCTGTTTTTGAGCTTGGTTGAATTCAATCGGATGGGATTGGGAACTGAGCATCGTTTGGAGCAATGGCTTGCTGCTATCATCGGGGCGACAGTTATCCCCCTACTGTTTTACGAAAAGGCAGCGCTGCTGTTTCCCCTGCTCACCGGGGCAGTATTAATTTTCTCCCTGCTGTTCCTGTTTCGTTTGCCAGCGATCACAGAAGTTCACCATCGTCTTGGTTGGATTATTCTTGGTTTGGTTTATCTCCCTTTTCTTTTGGGACATTTGATTCCATTGCGGCTGTTGACCGATGGCCGGCAATGGATTTTTATGACGCTTATTGTGATAATGAGCTGCGATACCTTCGCTTATTTTGTAGGTAGTAAAATTGGTAAGCATAAACTTTATCCAGCTGTCAGCCCAAACAAGAGTGTTGAGGGGGGAGTTGGTGGTCTGATTGGTTCGATTTTTGCGATGATGATTGTTAAATTCACTTTTTTGCCGATTTTAGGGGTTTTTGATGCCGTTATGATCGGGCTACTTCTTGGCGTCATGGGTCAACTTGGTGACTTGTTTGAGTCTTTGCTGAAACGTGCCTGTCAGGTTAAGGATTCTGGGAATATGATTCCCGGACATGGAGGAATCCTCGACCGCTTGGATAGTCTGTTGTTTGCATTTCCGTTGGTTTATTATATCGCACGCTACGGCTACGGAGGCTAAGGGCGCGATTGAAAAAAATAGCAGTTCTTGGCTCGACCGGGTCGATCGGAGTCAGTACTTTAGAGATAGTTAAAGCCTTTCCTGACCGTTATCAGGTTATTGCTCTGACAGCTGGCAATAATATCGATCTGTTGCAGAAGCAGGTTGAACTTTTTCGTCCGCGTATTGTCTCTGTCGTTGCAGAACATGATGCACAAAAGCTGAGCCAGCAACTCAAGGGAACTGATGTTCAGATTTGCTGTGGTGTTGAAGGGATGATCCGCTGTGCGATAGCCCCTGAAACTGACATGGTTGTTGCTGCGGTTGTAGGAGCAGCTGGTCTTGTACCAACCCTGGCGGCGATTAAGTCGGGGAAGGATATCGCTCTGGCTAACAAAGAAACCCTAGTGACCGCTGGCAGTTTGATCATGGCGGAAGTTGCCCGGCACAAAGTTCACCTGATTCCTGTCGATAGTGAACATTCCGCAATTTTTCAATCTTTGGCTGGGCATCGTCGTGAAGATGTGCAGCGCTTACTTCTGACTGCGTCCGGCGGCCCGTTTAGGGGGTATGGTTTAGCGCAATTCAAATCGATCACTCCTGCAGATGCTCTGGCTCATCCGAACTGGGACATGGGTAGAAAAATTTCTATCGACTCGGCCACCATGATGAATAAAGGGCTGGAAGTGATTGAAGCCCACTGGTTATTCAATTTTTCTGCCGCTATGATCGATGTTCTTATCCATCCAGAAAGCATTATCCATTCGTTGGTTGAATACCGAGATGGAGCGGTTATGGCTCAATTGGGAATTCCGGATATGAAAACTCCAATTGCCTACGCCTTATCCTGGCCGGAGCGCTTGCCGTTGTCTCAGCAGCCTCTTGACTTGTGTAAAATGGGACAATTATCATTTAACGAACCCGATCTGGAGCGTTTTCCTTGTCTGCAGCTCGCTTATGATGCTTTGGCTATGGGGGGAACGGTGCCAGCGGTGATGAATGCTGCAAACGAAGTTGCAGTTGATGCTTTTTTAAACAACCGACTCAGTTTTCTGGAGATTTCACAAGTGATAGAAAAAGTTATGTATCAGTATCAGGGTGAAGATTTAACTACGGTGGAGCAGGCTCTACATGCCGACCTGTGGGGCAGGCATAAAGCACAAGAATTGATCTGCGGAGGACTAGTATGACAACGATTATAGCTGGCATTTTGATGCTGGGCGTACTGGTTTTTGTGCATGAGCTGGGACACTTTGTTATCGCTAAAATGTGCGGCGTTAAGGTTTTAAAGTTTTCCCTCGGTTTTGGGCCTAAGCTGGTATCGCGTCGGCACGGAGAAACAGAATATCAGGTCTGCGCCATTCCTCTCGGTGGGTATGTGCAGATGCTCGGCGAAGGGGGTGGAGAGCATGGGGAAGATATTGAGCTCTCTGTTGAAGAAAAAGCCCGTTCCTTTGCAGAACAGTCAGTTGCCAAGCGTCTAGCAATTGTTTCTGCCGGGCCCGTGATGAACCTGATGCTACCCCTGCTGATTTTGCCGATTTCTTTTATGGTCGGGGTGCAGATGCCAACCTATCTGGAACAACCTGCCTGTATTGGTTATGTCGTTCCTGAATCAAATGCAGCCACAGGAGGTTTTCTCGCTGGGGACTGTGTGACTGCTGTGAATCAGCGCGCAGTTGAAAACTGGAACGACACGAATAAAGGCTTTGTCTCTCAGGCTGGAGAGCCCCTGATTTTCCAGATTGAACGTGACGGAAAAGAACTGCAGTTGAAAATTCCAGCCGACAACGACAGCTTGCAAGGAATGCAGGTATTGGGTTTACTGCCCCGGCAGGAAGCACGTATCGGCGGATTAGCCCCAGAGATGCCAGCAGCAGTCGCTGGTATGCAGGAGGGAGATTTAATTCTACAACTAGCAGACTATCCAATCTCTTCCTGGTACGAACTCAAGGGTGTGATTCAGGAAATTGGAAGCACAGAAGTTCAGCTGCGATTAGAGCGCGACGGAGAGCAGCTAGTTGTTGATTTAACGCCTGGGCAACGCGGCGGAGAGGGTGATTATTTGCTCGGTATAGCGCCCCTCTATAGTTCAGAATTGAAACGTTTTGGTTTTGTCGATGCCGTACGTGAAGGCGCCTCCCGAACCTGGGAACTGATTGAACTGACGGTTGTTTTTGTGCAGAAACTGTTTAGTGGCAGTGTCTCAGCCAAAAACATTGGCGGGCCTATTACCGTTGTTCAAATTGCCGGACAGGCAGCACAAACTGATCTGTCGGCAATTCTGTCGGTGCTGGCTTTTATTTCAATTCAGCTGGGGATTTTGAATCTATTGCCGATTCCAATTTTAGACGGTGGACATATTCTCTTTTACCTCATCGAGTTAATTATTCGTCGGCCAGTATCAATTCGTGCCCGGGAAATGGCTCAACAGGTAGGGATGGCTATGCTGTTGATGTTGATGGTTCTGGCTTTTTACAACGATATTATAAGGTTGTGGGGCTGATGGAGGACACAGAAAGGATAAAAATCCTTGCTGTTGATAGTTCCTCTATCACTGGTAGTGTTGCTCTGTGCCGGGGCGAATTTCTGGTTGCTGAATCACTTTTAAATGTTCGCAGTACCCACAGTGAAAAACTATTGAAACAGATTGATCTTCTGCTCGGAGAAGCTGACTGGAAGCTTGAGGATCTGGATCTTCTGGCCGTGGTTACCGGCCCTGGTTCTTTTACCGGGCTGCGGATTGGGATCGCCACGATCAAGGGTCTGGCTCAGGTTCTGAATAAACCAGTTATCCCCATTTCATCCTTACAGGCCGTTGCGATGAACCTGCCATTGTCTCCGGTTCCAATTTGTGTTTTTATGGATGCTCGGAAAAAAGAGGTTTATAGCCAGTTGTTTGATTGGCGCCACGGTGTTGGTCCAATTGCGATTGGAGAACCGTCTGTTTTGCCCCCAGATCGGTTACTGAAGAATTTGTCGGGTGAGGTTGCCCTGGTTGGAGATGGCGTTTTGCTCTATCGCCATATTATCGATGATATCCTTGCCGATCGTGCCTTGATTCCTGTTGCTACGGCTCACCAACTGCGTACTGCACAGGTTTCCTGGTTGGCCTTGCAAGCGTGGTGTGCGGGTTTGGTTCAGGGTGCAGCTGAAGTCCTTCCGACCTATATTCGACCTTCGGATGCAGAATTAAATTTATCTGTAAAGCCAGCAGCTAAAAGCGGGGTTAATTGTTGACAATTTTGCGTCAATTTGGTTATTTTATGAGTATCTTTTCTTAGTTTAAATCCACTTATATGCGCGGAGGTTCCAATGGACATTGATCAGACCCTTTTGCAAAACCTTACCGAGAATAACCCCCGTTTTCGCATGCTCTATGAAGAACATCATCTGTTTGAGAAACAATTATCTGAGTATGACAAGAAGGGCTATTTGTCCCCAGATGAAGAGCTGGAAAAAAACAAAGTGAAAAAAATGAAACTGGCTGGTAAGGATGAAATGAAGCAAATTCTCCAATCAGTTACCGCTTGACTCCGTTTTTTAACAGCGGGATGTTTTCTACAGCAAAGGGCTTAAGCTAGATACTTAAGCCCTTTGCTGTATTATACGTTTCAATTATTCCTGGCTTGTTGGCTTGTTGGCTCGTTATGCAAAAGTGATTACAATCGCAGCAACAGGTGCAACTTGTTGTGCTGGCTAACTTACATGTTGTTTTTATTGCAAAGAGAAAATTGTCGGATTTGTACAGTTTAAAGTTGAGGAGGAACAGATGGAATTGACCGGGTCACAGATTTTGCTTGAATCTTTAAAGCTCGAAGGGGTGGATACCGTCTTTGGTTACCCTGGGGGAGCTGTTATTAATATTTACGATGACCTTTTTGAATCATCCATCAAACATGTTTTGACTCGGCACGAACAGGCTGCGGTTCATGCTGCGGATGGCTACGCGCGCTGTACTGGTAAGGTAGGTGTCGCTATTGCTACCAGCGGCCCCGGCGCGACAAATACGGTAACCGGGATTGCAACGGCCTATATGGACTCAATTCCAATGGTGATCATTACCGGTCAGGTACCGACGCCATTGATCGGCAATGACGCCTTTCAGGAAGCGGATATGTGTGGTATCACCCGCCCCTGTACGAAGCATAATTATTTGGTTAAGGATATCCGTGATCTGGCGAGAATCATCAAGGAAGCTTTCTATATTGCCCGAACTGGTCGACCTGGTCCGGTGTTGATCGACTTGCCCAAGGATATTCAAGTCAAAAACCACAATTTTAGTTATCCCGATAAGGTGAGTTTGCGTGGCTATAAACCAACTTATAGCGGAAATATCCGACAGATAGAAAAAGCGGTTAAAATGATTCTCGCAGCACGCAAACCGGTTCTGTATGTCGGTGGCGGGATTACCCTGTCGTCGGCAGATGATGAACTGCTCAAGCTGGTAGAGCAGACCAAAATCCCCGTAACAACGACACTGATGGCGATGGCCGCTTTTCCTCAGCGACATCCTTTGGCTTTGGGAATGTTGGGGATGCATGGCACTTTTTACGCCAATATGTCAGTCACGGAGTGCGATCTTCTGATTGCCGTTGGTGCTAGGTTTGATGATCGGGTTACTGGCCGAATCGACAGCTTTGCTGAGAAAGCTAAGATTATTCATGTCGATATTGATCCGACTTCGATCGGGAAGAACGTGGCAGTTGACCTTCCGATCGTCGGTGATCTGAAAGATACTTTAAGCAAGTTGACTGGTTGCCTGAACCAAAAACCAGAACTGCTGGAGGACCTGGTAGAGGAAACAGAAGAATGGCGCTCGGTCATTGGTGAGTGGAAAGAGCGTCATCCAATGACATATCGTTCCTCCAAGTCGGTGATTAAACCGCAGTTCGTCATCGAAAAGGTCAGTGAAATGACCGATGAGGATGCCATTATCACAACTGAGGTCGGTCAACATCAGATGTGGGCCGCACAGTTTTTTGCATTTAGACATCCTAAAACTTTTCTGACGTCTGGTGGTTTGGGTACTATGGGGTTTGGTTTGCCAGCAGCATTGGGCGCTCAGGTGGCTTATCCAGAGCGTCAGGTCATCGATATCTCTGGTGATGGTTCATTTCAGATGAATTCCCAGGAGCTGGCTACCTTGGTGCAGTATAAGCTGCCAGTGAAAATTGTCATACTCAATAATAATTATCTCGGAATGGTGCGGCAATGGCAGCAGATGTTTTTTGAAAAACGCTATAGCCAGACGGTTATGGAGCTGCCAATTGATTTTATTAAGCTGGCAGAAGCCTATGGAGCCACTGGTTTGCAAGCGACAAAAGTTGATGAAGTCGAAGCAACTATTAAGCTGGCGTTAGAGACTCCTGGTCCGGTTTTGATGAATTTTAAAGTTTCCCGAGAGGAAAATGTTTTGCCGATGGTTCCAGCGGGTAAAGCGATTCATGAAATGGTTCTTGCCTCTTAATGAACGTTACAGACAGAACGGCCAGTTATCGGCCGGGAGGATTAAGTCAATGAAACATACAATTTCGGTTCTAGTGGAGAATGAATTCGGTGTTCTTTCACGAATCTCTGGATTGTTTTCCGGCCGTGGTTTTAATATCGAAAGTCTCTCTGTGGCTCCAACGATGGAGTCAGACCTCTCTCGCATGACTCTGGTGACGCGGGGTGATGATCGTGTTCTGGAACAGATTACTAAGCAACTGAACAAACTGATTTCTACCATCAAAGTTGTCGATTTTACCGGGGGCGAATATATTGAGCGTGAACTGGCTCTGATCAAGGTTTCAACTGATGCTGAATCTAGGGCGGAGGCATTGCGGATTGTTGATATCTTTCGTGCCAAAGTTATTGATGTCACCCCTAAATCTTATACGATTGAAATTACCGGTGCTCCAGCAAAAATAAATGGTATCTTGGAATTGTTGAGACCAATGGGGATTAAAGAAGTTGTTCGTTCTGGTCCGGTCGTTATCGGACGCGGTGCTAAAGGGGTTGTTGGCTAATTATTCTAAAACTGAGGATTAACATGCAAAATAAAAATCAACCGATTGCTTGTGAGGGTTATCCCTTTATCGGCCTGTTTGGCTTTGTTACCCTGGTATTCGCCCTCTTGGGTTGGGCAATTATGACGCTTTTACTGTTATTTTTAACTCTGTTCAGTGTCTATTTCTTTCGCAATCCAGAACGGGTCACTCCTGACGGCGATAATCTGGTTATTGCCCCAGCAGACGGCAAGGTTATTTTTGTCGGGGAAGTTCAGGAAGATCGCTACTTCAAAGAGCGGGCTATTAAAGTCAGTATTTTTATGTCTGTTTTTAATGTTCATGTGAACCGGGTTCCTTGCAATGGCAAGGTTGTTGAAATGTACTATAATAAAGGGCAATTTCTTAATGCTTCTTACGACAAAGCGAGCGAATCTAACGAGCAATCTGGAATTCTGCTGGAAACAGATAGCGGCTCGCGAATTCTCTTTGTTCAGATTGCCGGTTTAATTGCTCGGAGAATTGTCACTTATCCGATTATTGGTGATGTTTTGCAACAGGGAGCACGCTATGGGTTGATCCGATTTGGATCTCGGGTTGATATCTTTTTTCCAAAAAATGCTGACGTAACAGTCACTCTTGGCGAACATACTGTTGCCGGGGAAACTGTTCTGGGGACACTGTCTTGACAGAGGATTGTTTAAGAAGCGAAAAACGGGAAAACCTGCGTAAAGGGGTTTATCTTCTTCCCAACCTGATTACAGCAGCTGGAATTTTTGCTGGATTTTACGTCATTATTGCGACAACTGATGGCAATTATGAGCGAGCGGCCTGGTTTATTTTACTGGCTGCTATCTTTGATGGTCTGGATGGAAAAGTAGCCAGATTGACCGGAACCAGTAGTAAGTTCGGGGTTGAACTTGATTCTCTAGCGGATGTTATCTCGTTCGGAGTGGCTCCTGGAGTTCTTCTGTATGTCTGGGCATTAAGACCTTTTGGGAAGCTTGGCTGGTTGGCTGCCTTTCTTTATGTGATCTGTGGTGCACTGCGTTTGGCTCGCTTTAATGTACAGGTTTCCACCGTGGAATCACGGCGGTTTGTTGGCATGCCGATCCCTGCTGCAGCCTGTATTGTTGCTACTTGTGTGCTACTGTTTTATGAACTGGGTGGAACTGGCACTATTAAAATGTTTTCCATGGTCATTCTAGTTTTTTTATTAGCTTTTTTGCTGGTTAGCAACATCGAGTATCTTTCTTTAAAAGATCCCGAACTTTTTAAACGTCAACCATTCACAATGTTGGTTCTGGCCATAATTCTGTTGATTGTTATTGTGGCAAATCCACCAATTATGCTGTTTCTGGTTGGGATGGCATATCTAGTGTCAGGGCCGGTAGCTCATTATCTTGGCTGGAGAAAGAGACGTCGGGAAAAGGTCGAGGTTCCGATAGAATCCTGAATTTTTCATAACAGGATTGAAGTTTTGGTTGATTATAAATAAAATCTAAACAGATTGGCCGCATTAATAACTTGACTTAATCAGGTATTTTAGGTTGAATCTGCTCAAGCTTAAAAGCGATGAAGAGGAGTAGTAGGCTTTTTTCTCCGTCTAAGAGAGTCGGTGGTTGCTGTGAACCGATACGGAAAATGCTGAACTCGCCTTGGAGCTGCAGGGATAAGCCATTTTGGTTAGTTTCTGTCGTGATCCTGCGTAAAGGGAAAATGAAGGTTCGCTTGTTTTCTGTTAAGGCGAACGAATCAGGGTGGTATCGCGAAGTTAAAACTCTCGCCCCTGTCTATTTTATAGGCAGGGGCTTTTTTTAGTTTGAATTGTGAAAGGGGGTGGTTCTGAAGTGGAATATGACCTAGGTGATCTTGGCTTGAACGCTGTCGAAATAACACAATCAACACGAACTACCCTTGATCAAAGAATCGGGGAAAACTTTTGAGGAGTCAGTCATGAGTCAAAAAGAAAACATTACTATTTTCGATACAACTTTGCGTGATGGTGAACAATCTCCTGGTGCAAGCATGAATATTGAAGAAAAACTGCGGATTGCCCATCAACTGGAACGTTTGAATGTTGATGTTATTGAGGCGGGTTTTCCCATCGCATCGGATGGCGATTATGAAGCTGTTAAGAGAATTGCTAAGACAATTAATGGAGCACAAATTGCGGGACTTTCACGTTCAAATAATATGGATATCGACCGCGCCTGGGATGCTTTGAAATATGCTGGAGATCGCGGGAGAATCCATACTTTTATTGCGACCAGCGATATTCATATGAAATATAAGCTGAAAATGAGTGAGCAGGAAGTTCTGGATACGGCTGTAGCTGCCGTTACCCGTGCTGCTGGATATACACCCAATGTTGAATTTTCTGCTGAAGATGCGGTACGTACACAGCTCCCGTTTCTCGCTAAAGTTATCCAGGCAGTTATTGAAGCAGGTGCAACAACTGTTAACATTCCTGATACTGTTGGCTACACAATTCCGTCAGAATATTATGACATCATCCGCTATCTTAAGGGGAATGTCAGCAATATCGATAAAGCTGTTATTTCGGTTCACTGTCACAATGATCTAGGTCTGGCGGTTGCTAACTCTTTAGCGGCGGTACAAGCTGGAGCGCGTCAGCTTGAATGTACAATCAATGGTATCGGTGAGCGGGCAGGTAACTGCTCCCTTGAAGAAGCGGTTATGACTCTGCGTACTCGGCAGGATATTCTTCCCTATACAACCAACGTTGTCACTGAACAGATCACTCCGTCGAGCAAGCTTCTGTCAACAATTACCGGGATTCATGTCCAGCCGAATAAAGCGATTGTTGGAACCAACGCTTTTGCACATGAAGCAGGAATTCATCAGCACGGGGTTCTGATGGACAAGTCGACTTACGAAATCATGACCCCCGAGTCGGTTGGATTGAACCAGAATAAATTGGTTCTCGGTAAACATTCGGGTCGACATGCTTTTATTGATCGTCTAAAGCAACTTGGTTACGATCTTTCCAAAGATGAAATTCAAAAAGCTTTTGTTCGCTTTAAGACCTTGGCTGACCTGAAAAAAGAAATTTTTGATGAAGATCTTGATGCCATTGTTGCTGATGAAGTCTTGCGTGTTCCTGAGATCTATAAACTGGAGCAGATGAATGTCAGTTCTGGTTCCTTTGCGGCTCCGACAGCGACAGTTGCGATGGAAATCAATGGCAAGATCAAGAGAGCTGCTGTGATGGGCGATGGACCAGTTGATGCGACCTTTAAGGCGATCAAGAAACTCACCAAAAGCAAAGCAACGCTGCTCAATTTTTCTGTCGGGGCAATTACTGGTGGAACGGATGCCCAAGGGGAGTGTAGCGTGCGTTTGCAATCTGCAGAGGGGCGAGAGGTTCTCGGTCAAGGCGCTCATCCGGATATTATTGTTGCCAGCGCTAAGGCTTACATTAATGCTTTAAATAAGCTGGTTGTTGCTGAAAAACGTTCTCATACCAGCATCTGATTGCGGTTGCAATTGAATCTACAGGAGTATTCATGGGCAAGACATTAGCAGAAAAAATATTTGACAGTCATCTGAGAGATGAACCGTTTCAGGGGACTAAGATTCTCAGTCTGGATCGTGTTCTTTGTCATGAAATTACGACGCCGATCGCTATTGCAGATTTGATCTGGCGAGAGAAAGATCGGGTTTTTGATCGGGATAAATTGAAAGTTGTGATCGATCACGTGACTCCTTCCAAGGATACGAAGACAGC